>CAYUHP010000007.1:0-3267 GCA_964444595.1 uncultured Sphaerochaeta sp.
ATGAGTCTTCCGATCATCAACGCGCTTACCGGAATGAGCAGCAACTTAGTAAAGCCCCTGAGCTTTGATGACCTGTCACTCACCTTTGATAGAATCGATTACAAACGCTTCCCCCTCCTTGAGTGTGGCTATGCTGCTCTGAACGATCAAGGCGGTTATCCCTTGGCGTTTAATGCGGCAAACGAAGTCGCGGTTCACGCCTTCTTGGAAGAAGAGATCTCCTACCCTAAATTGATCGAGGTCGTTCAACGAACATTAGAGAAAGACTGGAGTCAAACTCCCACTTCCGTTGATGAGATCATCGCCCTCGATGAGCAGGTGCGAGCCTTCAGTAAGGAGCTGTTGTGAGCTACCTCTTGGCCCAGGTAATCAAATACCTCATCGGCCTTGTGGGGATTACCGCGGTTGTATTAGTTCACGAATTAGGACATCTACTCGCCGCCCACTTGTGCCACATTGATGTAGAGGTGTTTTCCTTTGGTTTTGGCCCTCGCCTCTTTGGAAAACGAGTTGGAGATCTTGATCTAAGAATCTCCCTCATTCCGGTTGGTGGCTATTGCCGTCTTAAAGGCTCAGATGACCTCAGACGTTCACTCAAAGAGGAACGAAAGCAAGAGGACCTCTTCTTGGAGGAGGGCTCGATCTTTGCCGCTTCGCCACTTAAGCGAATCATCACCTACCTCGGCGGACCGCTCTTTTCGTTGCTCCTCGCTTTCTTGATCTACACCCTCCTATCGGTGATGCCGTATGAAGTACTTTCCACTGAAGCGATCGTAACGCCGGTGTGTAGGTATCCCGAGCTCTTCGGCCAGGAGCGGACCAGTGCGGCGTATGAAGCCGGTATTCGTTTTGGGGATCGGGTAACCGCTCTTGATGGAGAGACGGTTACCGATTGGGAAGCACTGGAAGAAACCCTGCCCCTGCTTCCGGCCCACCTCTTTACGGTCGAGCGAAACGGTCAATCGTTTCACTACTGGGTCGAAGGCGAACCACTGGCAGACGGAACATATCGCTACGGTCTTGCTGTTCTTCAGGAACCGATTATCGGAAATGTTCGATCCCTCTCGGCGGAAAAAGAGGCTGGAATGAAAAAAGGAGATCGAATCATCGTCTCTCAGGGAATCAGGGTGGCAAACCACCTCGATCTTCTCGCAACGCTCCGAGGGGAGTTGCGCCTCGTTACCTTTACCCTGCTGCGCGATGGTGAAGAGGTTCAGGTTACGTTCTATCCTCGCCGGGGAGAGGTCGGTGAGCCGGTCTTTGATTTCTCCCTCCTGGCAACGACCAAGGCGGTAACGCCTTCAATGGGAGCATTAACTCACGGAGTCGAACAAACTTCAAAAGTCCTTCATCAAACCCTTCAAAGCATGCGTTCGCTGATCCGGCCCAACCAAGGTCCGCTGCGTTCAAACGTAACAGGCGTCACTCGTTCGGCGTTGTTGATTGGTGATATCGCAGTCTTGGGGTTCGAACAAGAAGCAAAACAAGGAGTACACGCCCTGCTCTATCTCTTGGGGGTGGTGTCGATTAGTTTGGCGGTTGTGAATTTACTCCCCCTTCCGGCATTTGACGGAATCCAAATCATGATCGCCCTTCTCGCGCTTCTCTTTGGTCGATCCATTAAGATGCGCACCTACTACATCCTACAGATCGTGGGGGTGTTATTTGTTGTAACGGTGTTTATCGCCCTTGCCGGATCCGATCTTCGCTACTTACTTGCCCTTAGGCGTTAGGGTTTGCCGCCGCAACATACGGGCGGCTTGTATCCAAGTCTTCAAAGCGGACGATATTTTTAACAAAAGCGATCGAGAAGACTCCCGTCTCGCCGTTACGGTTCTTCGCCATGATAACCTTCGTTTCTTGGATATTCGATTTCGCTCGTTGCTCATCATCATCAGTTCGATTCTTCGTGACGTCACGGTGCAGGAGAATTACCACGTCGGCATCCTGCTCGATCGAGCCCGAATCACGGAGGTCAGAGAGCTTCGGCTCAATGCCATCCGCCTGCCGGCCAACTTGTGATAAGCAGACAATCGGCACATCCAACTCGCGGGCAAGCTGTTTCAGCGAACGTGAGATGATTGAGATTTGTTCGTGGCGCGGAACGCGGGAGTCCGCCTCGGCATCCATCAAGCCGATGTAGTCGATGAAGAGCACATCCACATCATGCTCCAACTTCATCCGCCGGGCTTGAGCTCGTAATTCCATGAGTTTCATATTCGGAGTGTCTTGGATAAACAACTCCGCTTTATACAGCGCGTCGATGGTGCTAAAGATTTGGTGCATCTCACTGGTTCGGAGCGTGGCTTTTCGAATGTGCGAAAAGTCGACTCGCGAGTGTCCGGAGAGCAGTCGTTCCATCAAACTGGAAGCACTCATCTCAAGGGAGAAAAACCCTACTTTGTACTTCTTCCTTACGATCATATTCAACACGATCGAGAGAGCAAAGGCGGTCTTACCGATCGAAGGACGAGCGCCAATGATGATGAACTCCTGCTTCTTGAATCCGCCGGTAATTGCATCCAGCGAAGTATATCCGCTGTCAAAGCCAACCTTTACTCCACTTCGAGCACGTTCTTCAATATCAAAGATCAACGTCCGGAGGAGGTTGTTGATCTCATGGTAGGAATCACTGCCGGCAGCTTCATTGGAGAGCACACTGAGCTCTTGCTCCCCTTCATCGATAACTTTTTGAATGTCGTGTGATTCATCAAATGCCTTATCCCTCAATGTCGAGGCGTAGAGCAAGAGCTTGCGCCGTTGACTGAGGCCTTTGAGGATTTGCGCGTAGTACACGGCATTCGTGGTGGAGGGTACATCGCTGGTTAAACTCGCGATATACGCCGGACCACCGCATTGGTCAACGAGCGCCTTACTCTTTAAGAAGGCGTTCAAGGTAATGAGATCTAAAACCTCATTGCTGACCTCTTTGAATGCAAGGATGGCTGCAAACAGCTGTTGGTGAGCAACTTTATAAAAATCCCCAGGAGCAAGGATGTCGGCGACATCCGCCAACATCCGCTCATTGAGGAGAATTGCTCCAAGTACCGCTCGTTCGACTTCTTCATTTTGAGGAGGAACTCGGCCTTGAATGCTGCTTGTAGCCATACTCTTTACTCGCTGTCTTCTTCGGTAGCTACTTCTTCAACTACCTCTTCGATGACTTCTTCGACAACTTCTTCGACAACTTCTTCAACTACGGCTTCGGCAGCAGCTTTAGCAGCAGCTTCGGCAGCTTCCTTTGCTTCGGCGGCAGCTTTCGCTTTC
>CAYUHP010000007.1:3367-12362 GCA_964444595.1 uncultured Sphaerochaeta sp.
AGCTTTAGCAGCAGCTTCGGCAGCTTCCTTTGCTTCGGCGGCAGCTTTCGCTTTCTCAACGCCCTCGCTGGCGACAACAAGCTTGATCTCGGCAACATCGCCTTCGTAGAGGCGGACGTTCACGGAATAGGTACCGGTCATTTTAATTGAGTGAGTCGGTACTTCAATCTTTTTGCGCTCAACTTCGTAGCCAAGCTTAGCCAGTTCGTTTTGCACCATTTGGTTCGTTACCGAGCCAAAGAGGCGGCCACTTTCACCGGCCGTAACAACGATCTTGATCTCAAGTTCGCTGAGCTTATCGCGAAGGGAGGCACTCTCTTTGCGCTTCTCTTCTTTTCGCTTCTCGATCGCAGCCGACCGAGAGGCAAAGATCGAAAGGTTTGCTTTATTGTGCAACACCGCCAAGCCCTTGGGCAGCAGGAAGTTGCGAGCATATCCATCTTTAACAACTACAATATCGCCCTCTTCACCGAGGTTTGCGACATCCTGATTAAGAATAATTTTCATAGGAATACTCCTTACACATTTCTTCTATACGTTATCCAAGTCTCCGTCACTCCCAGTAAAGGAAGGGCAAAGACAACCAGCAGGTTCAACCCTGGCACCAAGAAAATCAAGATTACAGCCATGAACACCAACCGACCTGCTCGATGAGCGAGGCCACGTTTGACCAAATGAAAGAGAATGATTGCAAAGCCTTGAACTGCATACAAGACACTTACTGAGAGGGCGATTTGGATTGATAGGGCAAGTGCTACATATCCACTCTTGATAAGAATGCAGAAAAGCACGAGCGTCCAGGAACCCAAGAAGGGCCAAATCAAATTCTCAGGGAGTCGAGTTCGGCTAAAGGATGCAATAAAGGGTTCTTCACTCCCGCGGCTTTGGAAGGAGAGCGCCACATAGGAGGCAAATCCAACCAAGATCATCGTCATCGGAGCTAACACTGCTCCGAGCATCATGACCATTGTGCGATAGAGAAGGTTCACGGTTCCTTCATAGGGTACTTGTGATCCGCTGAACTGAGCAAAGAGCGTTCGAAAGCTCTCATTCATCAGAGTGTCCACTCGGATCATCGCCTCTGTTGCTGAACTGAACCAGATCACGATCACAACCGATGCCACTACCCCAAAGAGGGAGGAGGCAAGGTATCGATACAGGAGCCGATGCCCATCAAGGGCGATCCAAACAGCACTGCCGATCAGCAAAACCGCCGGTATGAAGAGCGAGATTACTCCGAGGATCTGGCTTTCACCACTGGAAAACCCCCGGGAGCGAACAAGCTCGATCACAGCCACCAAAAGAGCAACGATCCAAACGGGCATCAGGGCCTGTTTACGATTGAGGAATCGGGGGGCAAGGGCGATCAGCGGGATCGTGAAGAGAAAGTTCCCAATCGTCAACTGCGAAAGCACGAGGCTCACAGCACTTACGATGAGGGTCAACTTCAGAATCGGCGCACTTTGGCTTTGGTTCATAGCGATCTTGACTTATTTCTTCTCAAACGGAAGGTAGGCAAGTACCCGAGCTCGCTTAATTTCGCGAGTTACTGCTCGTTGGTGCTTGGCACAGTTTCCGGTGATGCGGGCGGGAAGAATCTTGCCACGCTCAGTAACGTATCGTCTAAGCTGATCAGGATTCTTGTAGTCGGGGGCCTGTGGTGAGGTACAGAACTTACATACTTTTTTTCGGAAGGAAGGGCGGCGACCACGTCGATCACGTCCACCTCGGCCATCCATATCATTCATCATTGCGTCGTTAGCTTCGTCGCGCATTACGTTTCTCCTATTAAATAGAATCAGAACGGAATCTGATCGTCGTCAAACTGCTCAGGTCCACCATATTCAACGGGCGGAAGCTCATTCTGCGGAGCATTTTGCCGTTGAGCAGGTTGAGTGTACGTTTGCCCTTCGGAGCGCTGTTGGCCCCCTGGGCTCGAGAGAAGTTGCAAAGAGTTGACAATGACTTCTACCTTACTGCGACTTTGACCATCCTGTTCCCAGCGGTTTTGTCTCAGTTCGCCGATGACCGATACTTGCCTGCCCCGCTCCAGATACTGGTTTACGGATTCGGCACTTTTACCGAACATCGCGCAGTCGAAGAAGTTTGCTTCATCCTCCCAGCGATTATCAGCCGTCCTCTTTCTCCGGTTGACTGCTAATGAGAATCGGGCGATCGCCATTCCCCCTTGGGTGTAGCGGAGTTCGCTATCCCGAGTCAGGCGTCCTACTAATGCGACTACGTTCATATCATTTGCCATATTGCACTCCAATCCCTGTACGGGTTAATTCTCGGCGTTTACGAACAGATATTTGAGGATGTTGGCGTTGAGTCGGAAATCTTGCTCAAAGCCGACGATGGAAGCGGGATCTGCTTTTAATTCAAAATAGACGTAGTGTCCTTTGTCCTGCTTCTTGATTTCATAGGCGAGGTACTTCACGCCCATGTCTTCCTGCTTGGCAATCTCTACCCCAGCAGTTGCAAAGGCGGTGGTAACTGATTCCATGCCTGCCTTTGTTTTATCCTCGTCTGCGACGAGAATAACGGTGAACTCATAATCTCTCATGGTTCCTCCTTATGGTCTATATGATCCATCCTCAAGGATGGATAAAGAGGTCTCTACGAATCTACCATGCTTGATGGTTAAAGGTCAATAAAATGGCAGAAACCGCCAGGGTATCCGGCGGTTTCCTAACGATGATTACCATCGAACCTATTTCTTTTTCTTGTGTCGGTTCTTTCTAAGCTTTTTCTTCCGCTTATGAGTAGCAATCTTATGTCTTTTTCTTTTTCTTCCACAAGGCACTGTAGCGCTCCTTACCTTGGGGCCAAGCCCCTTGGTTTTGTAATTACCGTGTTATTATGCAAATAAAGCGCACAAACGTCAAGGCTTATTGCCA
This sequence comes from uncultured Sphaerochaeta sp., assembly GCA_964444595.1. Classification (GTDB taxonomy): domain Bacteria; phylum Spirochaetota; class Spirochaetia; order Sphaerochaetales; family Sphaerochaetaceae; genus Sphaerochaeta. The sequence goes on from CAYUHP010000007.1 coordinate 6,268, forward strand.
AAACTTAAAAACCTAACCACTTTTTTTTCTTATTACCCCTATCTTGTTGGGTCACCACAACTTCCCCTTGACTTGACTCTCTCAACAAGCCGATGATTGAGTGTGGACACACCGAACTTCACGTCTAAGGAGTAAGCATGAAGATTATCACGAAAACAATCGAGCCGTTACGTTTTGAGCAATTGCATCAATCAATTACCGACCCGCATAGCCCAAAAACGTATAAAGACCGAATCGCGAAGGCAGTTGCAAAAGCTGACAAAGCGGGATTCTCCCACCTTGTCATCTACGCCGACCGCGAACACTTTGCCAACCTCGCCTACTTCACCGGCTTTGATCCCCGCTTTGAAGAAGCCCTGCTCATCCTTTCCAAACAAGCAGACCCGATTCTTCTGGTGGGTAATGAAGGATACAGCTACTGCTCGATCATCCCCTATGAGTTAGATGTTGTGCTCTATCAATCGTTCAGCCTGATGGGCCAAGAACGCGTAGCTTCTACAAAACATGTCCTCAAGGAGTCCTATGAGAAAGCAGGTATCGACTCCTCGAGCCGAATTGGCTTGGTTGGGTGGAAATACTTCCGCGATGTCGAAGGAGCCGAGCCTGAGTCGATGAGTGATGTACCCCACTACTTGGTCGTCTCACTCCAAGATATCGTTGGAAGGGATCGAGTTCTCAATGCAACAACGCTTCTGATCAACGCCCACGATGGACTGAGAACCACCGTTGATGTGGATGAATTGGCAGTTTTGGAGATCGCCGCTGCCAAAACCTCGGCGGGTGTTCAAAACATGCTCTTGAACCTCAAAGAGGGAATGAGCGAGATCGAAGCGTCCTCCTACCTTCAGTTTGACGGAAACCCCTTGGTGGCTCACCCGAACGTTAACTTCACCCCAAAGGGAGTACTGCAGGGAACCGCCAGTCCGCTGCACCATCCGCTTACCTATGGCTCATCTTTGAATGTTGGCTTTGGGTATCGCGGTTCGATGTGTGCCCGCACCGGTGTGTATCTCTCCAATCGAACAGATTTTGACAAATACTTCCCCACCAGTTGGGAGGCGGCGTATGTCCCCTACTTTACGATGACCGCGCTTTGGTATGAGTTGGTGCGAATCGGCAACACCGGTAAAGCGGTGGTCGAAGAGTTGCTGAAGCGAGTTCCACAGTTTTCTAAACTCGGAATTGGCTTAAACCCGGGGCACTTGATCCACAGCGACGAGTGGACTAACTCCCTCTTTGTGACTCATGAGGCGATTGAACTGCGCAGCGGCATGGCGATTCAGTGCGACGTCATCGCCAACCCGCCCGGACACCCCGGTCTGCATATCGAAGACGGTTTGGTTCTTGCCGATGAAACCCTCCGAAGCGAGTTCAAGGCAAAGTACCCCGAAGCGGATGCACGCATTGAGCGAAGAAGAGTGATGATGCAAGAGGTTCTTGGAATTGAGATCGGCGAGCAAATTCTCCCTCTTTCCGAGATTCAAGGTGTCTACTATCCGTTCGGTGCCGATATGGGTACTGTCATGGCGATTGATCGCTAAAACCAATCATTCAGAACGTACAAGGCAAAACCTCTCTCTAAAGGGAGAGGTTTTGCCTATGAAAACACGTAGTATTGAAGATGTGGACTCTGCTATTGAACAATTCTGCTCTTACGAATGAGTTCATTCAACTCACTTAAACCAACTTTGGCATTGGTTACTGTGCATTCTGAAAAGGTGAGCTCACCATCGACCGTTTTTGTGATGATCTCTATCTCTTCTTCTTGTTTAGATTGAGGGTCTGATCCTCACCTGGAGTCTATTTCTGTTATCAGTAATTCAGGCAGGAGGATCTTTTTTTCCATATTGCCACTACACGATCACTCCTTCCTCGTTCGATCAGCAATCGGTAGGGCTGTTCGCTTCATGACAGGAACTCAGCAAAAAGTAAAGTTATTCAAATGAGTGTTAATAAAACCAACTTGAATAACCATTTCTTTGCTAAGACATTGTCTAGCTGTCCGTAGTGAGTTACGATACTGTATGCGAAGAAGGATATGGAATATAGCAATACAGCTACTCATTGTTCTCCCGTTCGTCCTCATTGCCTTTCTCATGCTCGGACAGTTTCGCTTTTTGGAACGCCGAAATACTCTTAATAAAATCAGTGCCGAGCATGATGGGCACCTCGAGCTCATCTCATTCATCGTCAATTCAGTATTTGAAGAATATCACGAAACATTGAATATTATCGCCAGCTCCAACGATTGTCTTCAATATTTGGCAAACCCAAGTGAACAAACCCAAGAAGAGTTCCTTCAGGCGATTATGCGTGTTGCCGCCAACCGACGCTACATAAAAGGAATCTCGGTGAGCTCCACCGAGGGGGTTAACCTCTTTGGGATGACCCACTTCACTGATGAGCTTCTTCCTTTTCATGGGCCGGCTCCGTATGTCTCCAATTGGGAGCGAATATCTCCGATGATCCAAAACTTACAGGAGGGCCAGGTTGGGTTCTCCCCCTTCTCCTACACTTCACAGATGGTCGACGAGGAGTGCTTGAGCTTAATCGGAATGCAGATTCCAGTCTACTATCAGGGAACGTTTTCATTCATCCTTGGGATGCTCGTCGATGGTCGATCAATCCTTGATCTGGTGTCTCAAACGTTGAGTAATCACCCCTCGAGCTTTATGTTTGGCTTACTCGACACCAATGGCGATTACATGCTCATCCAAGACGATGCTGCGATCAAGGGTCCATGCATTCAGCGAACCAGTTTCGCCGACCGCGCTCCTCAGTTTTGGGATTATATGCAAACCAATGATGGCGATTCATTCATCACCAAAGGAATCCGCTACAGCTACCTCGCGATTAACCCGCTTAAAGAATTGGCTCCATTTTATTCAACATTTCACCACTTGATGGTTGCCTATTACTCCTTTCCCGAGGAGGAGATTCTTAGAACCGAAGGGCCGTTCATCGCCCGAAGTCGGTGGTTCCAATGGGTAGCAACGATCATTATTTTGATCATCAGCTGGGCACTGAGCTTACTGAACTACTTCCGAAAGCAAACCAAGGAGTTACTTGAGGTAAGCAGTTTGGTGAGCGACCAATCCCATGATGGTGTATTAATCGTGAATCTGGTTGGACATACCGTGTACTGTAACAACACACTTTCCCTGATTACCGGTTTTGATGAGGAGGAGATCTACAAACAGAGCATCAACGTATTCGACCTCAACGGGGAGTCGTTTTCCCTTCGCCCAAGGGCGGAAAAATGGCAGGGGTTTGTTTGGCTTCAGGGGAAATATCACACCCTCCTAGCTCACTTGATGCTGGATACCGTCACCCTTTCAATCGGCGGCGGGTCGCGCTCCGTAGCCCTCTTCTCCAACCCACGAAACCTTGCTAAAGAATCCTACCAAGACTTGCTTTCGATTACGCCGGACAAAGAAACACCCTTTGAACACTACCCACTGCAGCTTCTTCATAAAAAATCTCTCTCCGATCAGCCATTTGTCACGATGTATGTAAAGATTGAAAACATCGATCTCATCGAATCCCAGTACTCTCTTAGTGAGCACTACCTGCTGGGAACCGAGATCATCCGGCGGATCAAAGACTCAAACAACCACGATTCTCTCATCATCCAATACTCACCCGATACCTATCTTTTAGCGGTTGCTGCAAATGAAGAGGATATGTCCGCAATCTATGAGAATATCCATACGACCCTCTCTTCTCCGATTACGATTACCGAAGGAAGACAACATTTGCGAATAAGCATGGGAATCTCTGCCCCATCTTCGCCCAAGAGCACTGTCGAAGATCTTCTCCATCAATGCCGAATTGCTCTTGCCGGGCTGAACCACCACCAAGAAACTGGGTTTCTCTCATACAGTAAAGAGATCAGTAACGAGTTAGCTCGCTACTACTCAATCGTTGATGCGTTTGATGAAGCGCTCGAACAAAGATCGATCCAGCTTAACTATCAACCGGTGATCGATATTAAAACGAACCGTATCATCGGTGTTGAAGCTCTTGCTCGCTGGGTCCACCCCGAACTTGGTCCCATCTCGCCCGGTGAGTTCATTCCAATCGTTGAAGAGCAAAAAATGGAGCGAAAGCTCGGTCGGTACGTGATCGAAGAGGTCTGCTCCTGCATGGCCCGACTTCAAGAAAGGGGGATCAAGGGGATCTCATTCTCGATTAACCTGTGCCCAACTGAGCTTCAGGACAAACACCTTGTTTCGCACATCGTTGAAACATTGGATGCCTACAACCTCGAGCACAAGCACCTGATCATCGAGCTGACCGAGCGCTCCCTCTTAAGCGATCTCGAGTCAGCGAACATCGTTCTTGATCAACTCGCTCAGAATAATATCGAAGTAGCCATTGATGATTTCGGTACCGGCTTCTCTTCCTTGAAGTACCTTCATGAACTGAACGTCGATATCATCAAGATCGACCGCTCGTTTATCCAGCACTATCCTGACAGTGACGAAGGAATCATCCTACGAGCAATGGTAGGAATGACGAAGGAACTGGAGATCCCGATCATGGTTGAAGGAATCGAAACCGAAGAACAACTTCATTTCATCAAAACCCTCAACGTGCCCTACTACCAAGGCTTCCTCTTTAGTAAGGCAGTAGATGAAGAGGCGCTTGTGAACCTCCTTCAACTGAGTACATAAGATCTGATTCCGATATCTTCAAACGATCGTACACCTCTTTTGACGTAATTGCTTGCACTCTTTCCCGCTTCTTTCTACACTATGTTCAGGAGGGAGGATGAAGGTACTTATCTTCGGTTTAGGACTTCATGGCGGTGGGTATGCTGCGGCATCCTACTTTCTTGACCACGGCCATGAAGTACGTATCACTGATCTGAGAGCGGAAGAGGATCTTAAAAACCAAGTCGCCTCGTTAGTAGAGCGAGGAGCGGTGTACGCTTCAGGCGAACACCGAAGAGAAGATTTTCTTTGGGCTGACATCGTAGTGAAAAACCCCGCCATCCCCCCATCACACCCGCTGCTGAAAGATGCTCAAATGGTTGTCAACGACTTTTCCTGGCTCTTCTCTTCGCCGTGGATCCACGAAGTTAAGATCATCGCCATCACCGGCACAAAAGGTAAAACCACCACCAGTGCCGCAGTTGCCCACGTCCTTGAGCAGATGGGCGTGGAGGCGATGCAATGCGGAAACATGGGAATCAGTGGGTTTACCGTACTCAAAGAGTTTGAAGATCGCAGAAAACAAGGCAGGACCCTTCCCGCCTTCCTCGTCTGTGAGTTCTCCTCGTGGCAGATTCGCGACACGATGACAGCGCTCGGTGGAGCAATGCCCTTTTTAGAGATCTGCGCGCTGACCTCCTTCTACCCCGACCACCTCAACACCTATGAATCGATCGAACGATATATGGAAGACAAGCTGCTTCTCTTCGGCCCCTTCGTAAAAAAAGCGGTAATTCCGAAGATCATCGCCCAACGAGTCCGGAAACAAACGAACTTAGATCGAAAATCTATTCGCTGGATCGACACCTCCGTACCGAAAGAGCTTATGGAGAGTGCTCACTTACACAGCGCGTATGCTATTCTTCTCTCCCTCGGATTCACCTATCGCCAAATCCTTGAAGCCTTGAGCTCTTTTGGTGGGGTTCCCCACCGCATCGAAGCGCTGGGAAGTCTGAGGAATATTCTTTTTATCAACGACAGTGCCGCCACGATTCCTGAGGCGGTGCACTTCACATTTGGAAACTTTAAACTTCTGGCGGTTCACCTCATCACCGGAGGAACCGACAAGCGCCTCGATCCAAATTCGATGATCGACGAACTTCGACACGCTGCAAGCATCTCGTTACTTGAAGGAAGCTTCACCACCAATAAACTGATCCCGCTCCTTAAGAGTGAGAAGATCCCCTACACTGGCCCCTTTGCGACGATGGGTGCAGCCCTTCAAGCAAGCCTCGAGCGTGCTTTAGTGAAGGAAAAAGAACTGCCTGATCTTCAGCAGGTAGTGCTTCTTTCACCGGGCAGCGCTTCCTTTGAACTTTTTGACAATGAGTTTGACCGGGGCAATCAGTTCCGCACGCTGGTGAACTTGCTCATCCATGC
>CAYUHP010000007.1:12462-40017 GCA_964444595.1 uncultured Sphaerochaeta sp.
AGGGTCGGTTTGACGAACCGGTCCTCGTCAACCGAAAGAAGGTGAGCGAAGTACGCCTTGCTGCGCGGAGCAAAGGAGTCGCGAATGGCAGTTGTTGTGTATGTCTCATACCAGTGATCAAAAAGATGGCCGGGACCGTCGTAGTACGCGAGGGTGTAGCGGTTCGCACATTTTTTCAAAGCTCGCCGAGCTCGAGTTCGGTAGGCCAAGGGTTCTTGCACGGTAATTTGAACGGTCCGCTGCGGCTGAATCGAGTAAGAAAGGGGTCTCAGACCATCTGCCCTACTACCAAAGGGCAGATCATAGCGAATCGCAAAGATTGGTTGGGCAATGTGGTTTTTCAGCTCGAATGACAGTGCTTCAAGGTCGAGGGGTTTGCTTGGACCGAAGGGAACATAGGCAAAGAAGAACCCGGGAGCCAGCCTACGAACAAGGAGCAGCAGCTGCTGCTCCTCGTTGATCTCAAAGGCGTAGGGCTTCCACCCTAAGAATGCTTTTGATCGAGCCCAAAAGAGCGACTGAAGAGGAGAATGCTCAGTTGAGAGTTCTTCCACTCTGATCGGCTTAATCGTCATCACACCCCTAGTTTACCGGGCCGTTGAGGTATTTGACGGTTTTAAGGTGTTTGCCATCCTTACCGATTGGGCGGTTGTCGATCTTCACCGTTCCCTCTTCGGTGTACAGCTCCAGTGAGAAGAAGAGATCGGGCTTAACATAGGGGATATTCCCCTGTGGCGGATCGAAGCCTTCAACCTCTAAGATCGTTCCCGTTTCAAACTCATCGACAAAGATCACTTCACACGTGGTGTGCTCTTCCGCCTCGGGGTCGTTAGCCGCCAGGAGCATCCCCTTACTCTTTACTCCTCGGAAGTTTGAAGGTTTCATGTTGGAAACAAGGACGATCTTTCGATTCAACAACTCCTCTGCTTCATAGAAGGGAACGATTGAACTGACGATCGTTCGCTCTTCATCTTCCTTCACATCTAAGGTGAGGATATACAGTCGATCACCATTGGGGTGTTTTTCAACCTCGGTGATTTGGGCTACTTTAAGAATTACTTTTTCGGCAAACACTTGGCCGGGCGAGATATCTTCCATCTTTTCTTCCTTTACTTCTTGTTGTTCTTGTTCGCGCTCAGCTTGCGAACCGCTGAAGCGCTCGCGCAGGGCGTTGATTCGTTCATCCTCTAACTTTTCAAAGAGGAGGATTGGCTCATGTAACGTCAAGGGGGCCTCTGTCGAACCTAGGTCACTCCAACGGGCACCCTCAGAACCGACGAAGGAGAGGATCTGTCGACTGGTATGAGGCATATATGGTTCAACGAGGATTCCTAAATCGCGAATTACGTATAACAGCGTCTTAAGCAGGCTCTTCGCTTTCTCGGGCTCTTCTGTTCTACTCTTCCACGGCTCGCCATCCTGAAACGCCTTGTTTCCCACCGAAGAGAGCGCGAGGATCTGCCGAAGGCCCTCGCGTAACTCACTCCGCTCTAAGACTCGGTCGATCTTTTCTTCGATCGTCTTGACCTCGTCGTACAGCTTGGTGTCGATCGCGGCTTCAAAGAGGGAGGGATCATCCTTGTAGAAACGGTTGATGAAGGTCAGGGTTCGGTTTACCAAGTTGGAGAGGTTTCCAATTAACTGGCCGTTTACCTTCTCTTGGAAGTCACTCCACGTAAAGGTAAAGTCGCTTGTTTCCGGGCGGTTGTAGAAGATATAGAAGCGCCACACATCAGCAGGAATTTTCGTATCTTGCACATCGTTACCAAAGATACCGACGCCCAGGCTCTTGGAGAACTTACCGCCTTCGTAGTTGAGGTACTCACTGCTGGACATGTGATGCAGCATCGTCCATTCATCACCGGATGCCAGCAGCGTTGACGGGAAGATTACGGTGTGGAAGGGAATGTTGTCCTTTCCGATGAACTGGAAGAGCTCCACGTTCTTCGGATCGTGCCACCACGACTTCCAATCGCTTGTTGCTTCACTGGAGATCGAGATGTATCCGATCGGGGCATCAAACCACACGTAGAAGACTTTGTTCTCATACCCCTCTTTGGGAACGGGAATCCCCCACTTTAAATCACGGGTAATTGCGCGCTCCTTCAGTCCGTCGCGAATCCATGATCGGGTGACTTGAATCGCGTTGTTTGCCCAAAACCCATCTTTGCTTGCTTTGTCGATCCACGCTTCTAACAGTGGAAGTGCTTTTGGCAGATCGAGGTAGAGGTGCTTGGTTTTTCTCAACTCCGGTTTGGTGTGACACACTCCACAGTGCGGATCGATCAACTCCGTCGGCTCTAAGAGGCTTTGACAGTTATCGCACTGATCACCTCGAGCCTTTTCATACCCACATACCGGACACGTTCCCTCAACAAAGCGATCGGCTAAGAAGCGATCACACTTCGGGCAGTAGAGCTGCTCGATCTCGTGTTCGCTGATGTAGCCGCGCTCATCGACCAACTTAAAGATCTCTTGAACGATCTCGGTTTGGGCGGGCGTCGAGGTGCGACCAAAGTGATCGAAGCTTACTTCAAACCATTGGTAAATATCGCGATGGATCACAAAATAACGATCACAGAGTTCGCGGGGTGTTATTCCTTCTTGCAGTGCTCGGGTCTCCGTTGCGGTTCCGTACTCATCGGTCCCGCATACATAGAGGGTTTCATACCCTTTTGATCGGCAAAACCGAGCGAATACATCCGCACTGAGGACTTGAATGAGGTTCCCTAAGTGAGGGATGTTGTTCACATAGGGCAGAGCACTGGTAATGAGTCTTTTTTTCATGGTGGTTATCATAAACCGCAGGTATTTTCTTTTCAATGGTCTACCTTGACTCTCTCCTAGAGCGTAAGTACATTTAGAGGTGTGCTGTGCACGAAGGAGACAGAATGGATAACAGTAACCAACGACCTGTCCACCCGATTCGATTTAACATCAGCCCCAAGCTGGTCGTTTGGATCGTAATTGCCGTGGTGGCGATCCTCTTGGTTTTAAGTAGCTTCTTTGTCGTCGACCAAACGGAACAAGCGGTTGTTCTGCGCTTCGGGCGCTACCACCGGACCGTTGGCCCCGGCCTTCAGACAAAGATTCCGCTTGGAATCGAAATGAATTACAACGTACCTACCCAGGTTGTTCAAACGATGACGTTTGGCTACCGCGGTCAAAGTACCGCCCCCACCTTGTATGGACAAAGTAACTACACCAACGAATCACTGATGCTCACCGGAGACTTAAACATCATCGATGTTCAGTGGACCGTTCAGTTTAAGATTGAAAATCCGTACGACTGGATGTTTAAGGTAGAGGCCCGAGAAACAACCCTGCGCGATATCAGTCAATCGATCATGAACCAGCTCGTCGGCGACCTTCCGATTCTTTCGGTAATGACCAGTCAACGAACCCGGATCGAAGTTGAGGCTCAGGAGTTGATGCAGAAGATGTTCGACCACTATGGGTTGGGTGTTCGCATCGTTACCGTCAAACTGCAGAATATCGTTCCCCCGGTTGGAAGTGTTCAAGATGCATTTGAAGACGTCAACAAATCGATTCAAGATATGAACCGCTTTATCAACGAGGGAAAACAACGCTACAACGAAGTCATCCCCTCCGCCCGCGGTGAAGCGAATAAGCTCATCCAGATCGCTAACGGATATGCCGCCGAACGAGTGAACCAAGCGCGAGGAGATGTGGAGCGCTTTAACAGTGTTCGGGAAGTCTATCAAGATTCAAAGGATATTACCCGCACTCGACTCTACATTGAAACCTTGGAGACGATCCTCCAGAACAACAGTGGGAATGTAACGCTGGTTGATAAAAACCTGGCAAACTTCCTGCCGATGCAAATGATTCAAGGAGGCCAGAAATGATGAATCCTGCAAATAAGAAACTTCTGACCACCGCCGTCATTATCATTGTTGTCGTTGCAATCTTTGTCATCCTTGGGCCCTTCTACATCCTCATTGAGGGAAACCAAGCGGTGGTAACCCGCTTCGGTAAGATCATCGATGTACAGGATAAAAGCGGCCTTAAACTGAAGATGCCCCTGATCGACAACGTCGTGTACTACCCAAAGAAGGTTCTTTCCTGGGATGGAGCCGCTCAGCGGATCCCAACCAAAGAGAACCAGTTCATCTGGGTTGATACCACTGCTCGCTGGCGGATCAGTGATCCGGCCAAGTACTATGAGACGGTAAACACGATCGATAACGGTTTGCTCCGCCTCAACGATATTCTTGACTCCTCGGTTCGAACGATCATCAGTGAGAACTACCTCAATGAAGCAGTTCGATCCAGTAACCAGATCAACGAGATTACCGTTGAAGAGGATGTCCAAAGTGTCGACAGCGATGAGGATGCCGAACAGCTGCGTAACCTCACCGCAACTCAGTCCAACCAAGAAGCGATTCGAATCGGTCGTGAAGGGTTGAGCCAGCGGATGAACATCCAAGCGATGCAGTTTACCGATGCGTTCGGAATCGAACTAATCGACATCATCATTCGCCAGATTCGCTACAGTGATGACCTCACCGAGAGCGTCTACCAGCGGATGATCAAGGAACGAAATCAGATCGCCGAAGCGTACCGCTCCTACGGTCGCGGTCAGCTTGCCCAGTGGCAAGGAAAGACTGAGAGCGAAGAGAAAGTGATTCTTTCAAGTGCGTATGCTGAAAGTGAAGCGATCAAGGGTGTCGCCGATGCTCGAGCCGCTGCGATCTACAATGAAGCGTATGAAGCGGATCCGGAGTTCTTCGATCTGTGGCGAACATTGGAGTCGTACCGGAAAACGATCCCGAACCTGGATAAGATCCTCTCCACCGATATGGAGTATTTCGACCAGCTCTACGGAAAGTAACCCAACTCTCATGTAATCAAGGGGAAGGCAATAAGCCCTTCCCCTTTTTTTCTCCTCTTGCTATGGTTGGGCATGGCAAAACCCAATCTTGTTATCTTTGATTTTGACGGAACGCTCTACCCGTTTCGCCCGTATGACAGCGAGCAAACCTTAGTCCTTTCGCACGCCAAGACCAAAGGCCCGCTCTTTCGCTTCCGCGCTCGACGCTTTGTTCGAGCAGACCAAAAAGGAGCGTTTAACAACCCCCAGTTCTACAAACGCTATGAGAAGATGATCAGGGATGTCGATCCCGCGCTGGTTGAGAAAACTGCCCGCGATTTGGCTGCCCTGCTGAGTAAGGAAGATATCCAAGCGATTAAAGACCTGACAAAGATCGCCGATTTGGCGATCCTCAGCTTGGGCACGGAGAATATGGCGGAGTTCTTCCTAGATGAGATCGGCTTACGCGATGAGTTCTTTCTTATCAAGGCAAAGCGGATTCGGTGGAAGAAGCATAAGGCGTCCCTCCAAGTCAACATAGGCGAATCTGAGGGCAAGCGCACCAACCTCAACGAACTGAGAAACACGTATGGTAAGATCGTTGCAATCGGTGACGGCCCAACGGATATTCCGATGCTTGAGGCCGCAGACTTGGGCCTGCTCCTCATCTGGGGGGCGGAGTCTACCACTCACCCCTTTGAGCTCCACCCCACCCTCCCTTTGGCGTGCAGCCGAGCGAAAGAGTTTCTTACCTCCTAAGCTAGGAAGCGGGTTGCACTCTTATAGGCAAGCTTTTGGGCAACTCTCGTAGTGGCAAGAACCACTACGAGGGTAATGGTGTGCACACTGCCTTCAGTGAGATGAAAGAAGTACGGCACTCCGACCAAAAACAATCCAATCCATATAACAAACAAGAAGGAAACTAAGATCCCAATGAAGCCATTGGGATTGCGCTTCATCGCTTGTTGGGTACTGGTCCACTCCAAGAGGGGGTTTCGGTAATCGACTCCTAGGTGGAAGTAACTTGTTCCGATGATCGAAAGAAGCGAAAGAACAGCGTAGATTCCAAGCCGAGCAAGGGGAAACTTGAAGATTAAGGCTGCGACTATCAGGTAGAGCAGGTTGGCACTGCCGACAAGAATGAGATGAAGATACAACTTTGCATTGACAAAGATCTGAGGTTCCAAGGGATAGAGTCGGTCATTGAGGGCAAGCTTGCCTTGACGGGATACACTGGTCGAAGAGAGTAAACTCATATTGGCAAACATCAAGAGAACAAGGATGACCACCGGTTCAAAGATGGGGTATTGGGCAAGGACCTTTGTTGCCGAAGAGATATCGCCCATGATCCCCATCGCACTGTAGGTGATGATGAGGATCAGGGGGATGAGCAACTCCCCACCGAGTTCAAAGATGAATCCACTGGAGGAGAGAAGGATCGTCCACTCACGCTTCATCAACGCCAGCGTCGGTCGGCTTTGACGAGTGTTGTTCCTTCTTCGCTTCTTTGTTTGATAGCCACTAGAGGCTAACAACGAGCAAGAAGTGTTGTACGTGGTGGAAGCAAGCGTGAACGTAATATAAAAGAGCACCCCGGTGAGAGCAAGCCACACCAAAAGAAACACTGGTTTCTCTAAGCCGTAGGCTTGAAGGGTGAAGGGAGCCAAGATTCGAACAAGCTTGGAGATGACGGGAGCCAACTGATGAATAAGGCCTTGCATGTCGCCGACCAGTTCGGCATTTTTGCCCATCTGGGAGGTAAGACCGATGACAAAGGCCATCATGATGATCAGGTACATGAGTTCGCCGGAGCGCTGAGCACGCCGTCCCTGAGTCACATGAACAACCCCAATCTCTAAGAGGGTGGCGATGAGGATGGGAATGATTGGGCCGAAAAGGAGTAAAAGAATTCCACTGAGGAGGTAGAAGAGCGAAAAGCCCCCCGTCATTACCCCAATAATAAGAGCAGGGAGAACAAAAAAGAGATAAATCGGAGCAAAATGGAGGTAGAAGATGATTAGTCGGCTTAAGGCCAACTCCCCCTCTCCGATCGCAAGAGCGCGAAGGCGCTCAATCTCTTTAGCGCCATGAAGGATGTTGATCGCCGCAGGGGCGCTAAAGATCAAAACACTGATCGTACCAAATGCCACGCCGAGTAGAACACCGACATGGGGCCTTCCAACCATCATGCCAACCATTTGGTAGTTATAGAAGTTGACTCCCATTAAGAAGAGAAACATTACCAAGGAAAAGCCCATCAAGAGCGTAAGGGCGATCCCGCTGATCACCTTCACCGATTTTTTCTTTCCAAAGCTGATACGCTCAATGAGCGCTCTGATTGGTTTGGTTCCTTTGAGGTAGGTTCGGATTAAGAGTAGGACAACAGAGATTCGCATGCTTACTTCTCCGTCAACTCTAAGAAGAGCTCTTCCAAACTCTCATCACGTTCCTTCTTCAGATCTTCAAAGGTACCTTGGTAGATGAGTTTTCCTTCCTGAATGATCCCCAAGCTGGTGCACAGCTGCTGAGCAACCTCCAAGACGTGAGTGGAGAAGAAGACGATCTTTCCGCTCTCGGCCAACTCCTTAAGAAGATTCTTGACCTCAAACGCTGCCTTTGGGTCCAAGCCAACCATCGGCTCATCCAAGATCAGGAGTTTGGGGTTTGGTAACAGCGCGCTGATGATCGCCAACTTTTGTTTCATCCCATGGGAGAAGGATCCAATCTCATCATTAAGGGCATCTTCAAGGCGGAGCATTGTTGCCAACGATCCAATTCGATTGGTTCGTTCCTCTTGGGGAATTTGATAGAGATCACCGATAAACGCAAGGTGTTCATTACCACTCATCTTATCGTAGAAGTGCGGCTCATCCGCTACATAGCCGATGAGCTTCTTATACGCAATCGGATCATCTCCTAAGGCGATCCCATCTAAGCTCACCCCTCCACTGTCGCTGTTGAGCAAAGACACGATCATCTTGATCGTCGTCGACTTTCCCGCTCCGTTTGGACCGAGAAATCCGAAGATCTCGCCCTCGCCTACATTCAGGGTCAAACCATCTACTGCCAAAGGCCCTTTTTGGGCATAGCGCTTACTCAAATTTGTGCATATCAACATAGGGCCAGTATAGATGATTCTCTATCTACAAACAAGAGAAAAGGAGAAGAGATAAAAACCATATTATGTATATCTATTCATCAATATTCAATACTTCTCCGATATATTGCAGGTTTATTTGCATATTCTAGTATAAATATACAAATAGCCCTTGTCATTTATAAAAGATATTTGTACACTGCGCCCATAAGGAACCGAGATATGGATAAGAAAAAGATCATTTTGGCGTACAGTGGAGGATTGGACACCTCCGTCATCTTAAAATGGCTTGCAAACAAGGGCTTTGATGTCATCGCGTTTGTAGCAAATGTCGGACAGAACGAAGACTTTGAAGCGATCCGCGCGAAGGCGTTAGCTACCGGTGCTTCCAAGGTGTATGTCGAAGATCTTCGAAGCCAGCTCGTCACCGACTACATCTACCCCGCCCTCTTGGCAAACACCGTCTATGAGGGAACCTATATGCTCGGAACCTCCCTAGCAAGGCCAATCATCGCCAAAGCACAAATCGATATCGCCAAGAAAGAGGGAACAACCTACGTTTCTCATGGCTCGACGGGAAAGGGAAATGACCAGGTTCGCTTTGAGTTTGGCTACTACATGCACATGAGCGATGTGAAGATCATCGCTCCGTGGAAAGATGCCGAGTTCTTGGCTCAGTTCGAAGGGCGCAGCGATATGATCGCCTACGCTCAAGAACACAACATCCCGATCAAAGCCTCGATCGCCAAACCGTACAGCGAAGATGAAAACCTCATTCACATCAGTCACGAAGCGGGTGTGTTGGAGGATGCTTCCAAGCGCCCGGATGCGGATGTGTTCTCGCTGACTCTCAGTCCAAAGGAAGCCCCCGATGAGGAGACCCTCCTGGAGATCTTTTTTGAAGATGGGCTTCCCACCAAGGTACAAAACCTCACTGACGACGTACTTGTAAGCGATCCGTTGGAGATGATCCTCTACCTAAACAAGGTCGGTCACGACAACGCGATCGGGCGGGTGGATATGGTTGAGAACCGGTACATCGGCATTAAGAGCCGTGGGGTGTATGAAACACCCGGGTGCGAGATCTTATGGAAGGCTCACCGGATGTTGGAAGGGATTACGATGGACAAAGAGGCGATGCACCTGCGCGACTCCTTGATGCCCAAGTACGCCGAGTTGATCTACAACGGCTACTGGGGAGCGCCTGAATTCAACATGCTCGCTGCCCTCTTTGGCGAAAGTCAAAAGAATGTAACAGGAAGTGCCAAGGTTGCCCTCTACAAGGGCAATGTGATCTTCGCCGGAGTTCAAAGTCCCGTTTCCTTGTATGATGAGGAGTTAGGTTCCATGGATAAGGCGGGAGGGTATGACCCGATCGATTGTAAGGGCTTCATCCGGATCAATGCAATTCGCCTCATCGCTGATGCAAAGCGAAATTAAAAGAATTTTTACGCTCTCAGCACCCATTATGTGTTAGTATTGGTTGTTGGGAGCGCTTTTTATGAACGCACACGAGTATATGAGCCTTGCCATTGAGCGGGCACGAGAAACAATGAATGTCGGACTCGGCGGACCATTTGGAGCTGTCGTAGTCGATAAGAACGGACAAGTCTTTGTAGCCTCCAACTCGGTCCTCGGTGACTGTGATCCAACCGCCCATGCGGAGATTAACGCCATTCGTCTGGCGTGTGAGGCAAACAACACCCACGATTTAACAGGTGCAGTCTTGTACGCATCCGGTCATCCCTGTCCGATGTGTCTCAGTGCGTGTATCTGGGCCAATATCAAAGATGTTTACTACGCCGCTCGAGCTGAAGATGCAGAAAAGATCGGTTTTCGGGATGATTTTATCTACCACTACCTCGAGGGTGGTCACCAAGATAAAACGGTTCTCACGATCGAAGAGATCGATCGTGAGGGGGCGTTAGCTCTCTACAAAGAATATGCTAAAAAGGAGCATCCGCTTTATTGAGGAAGATAGAGTTCGCTCTTTTTCCTCGCGAGGTGCTCGCTCTCGATCCTTTGAATAAAGGAAAGGTATCGATCATCGGTAAATGAGAGGGCGCCGTACGGACACGAACGGATACATGCATGGCAGTGGATGCACGTTGACCAATCTTGCGTTGATAGGGCTCCGGTAGGACAGGCGGCATAGCAGTGCCCTAGCTCATTACAGCGACTCTCATCGCGAACCGGACCAAATGGAGGGTCGCTGGCTCTCATGCCTTCACGATAGGGGCGTTTACCTCTCAGCGGTAAGACTCCCCCATACTTGGGAGTGTGGCGAGCCATTTTGGCGAGCAAGCCCAAGTCCTCGCTGTTGGGGGCGTTCTTTGCCAAGAGCTTGCTTTGACCGTGCTCAACGACCAAAGCAGCCATCGAGAGCACTTCAATTCCTTTCAAGCTCAAGAGGTCATACAGCTCAACAAGGGCATCGTCATAGGCAACGTTTCCCCAGGTAAGGATTGCATACGCCGAGCAGCGCGAAAAGCTGGTGTGCTCTTTTAAGTAGGTGGCAAAGAGCTCCGGAACTCTTCCGGCGTAGGTCGGGCAAGAGATGATCATCAGTCGATGGTCGAAGTTTCGTTTGATCTGCCGCTCTTTTTCTTTGGTGACGTTGTGAATCTCAACATCGCCGTCTAGGCATTGGGCAAGGTAGCGTGCAGCGATGAGGCTTTGATTTGTTGGGGAGAACGTTAAAATGGTTACTTTCATTGGAGCTCCTGATAATGCTCGATTCCGAGGGCCAGAATATCGTGAATGTGTTCGTCGTTCAATCGGTAAAGGACATTTCTTCCATCCTTGCGGAAGCGGACCAGCCGACGAGCTCTGAGCAGTTTTAACTGCTGACTGATCGTCGATTGTTGCATGCCAAGCTCTTCGCAAATAGAGTTCACTCCCCGCTCGCCTTGTTCAAGCAAGAAGAGGATCTTGAGGCGGGTAGGATCGCCGAAGACTTTGAAAAAATCTGCAATATCGACAATCTCCTCTTCCAAGGGTAAGGTCAATTCATCCATGATCACGCTCCTTCTCTGTTGATGAGTATAGCGGTTGTACTGATAAATGAAAAGGAATTCTGATAATGCTCCCCTATTCTCAAAAGAACAAAAGTACAGTAGGGTTTGCTATCCCCAAAAGGAGATTGAGCGATGGATATTAAAAAAGACGCAGCAAAACTGATTCTGGATGACCAAGAGGTCACCCTCCCGATCATCACCGATTCGATGGGCGACAAATCAATCGACATCTCATCCCTTCGAAAGCAAACCGGCTATATCGCCTACGATCCCGGCTATGCCAACACCGGCTCGGCGATGAGTGAGATTTGTTATGTAAATGGAGAAGAGGGAATTCTTCGCTATCGAGGCTACGACATCGAAGACTTGGTCGAGCACTGTGAGTTCGTCGAAGTTGCCCACCTGCTCATCAAGGGTGAACTCCCCAACGTTGAAGAACGGCACCTCTACGCCGAGATGCTTAACCGCCACTCGCTTCTGCACATCGACATGAGAAACTTCTTCCGCGACTACCCCCAAGACTCGCACCCGATGTCGATCCTGGCAGCGATGGTTGCATCGCTTTCGGCGTTCTACCCCGAGTTGGCCGATGTCGATCCTCAGGCAAACTTGGACATCACCGTAACCCGCCTTCTTTCCAAGATGCGAACGATCGCGGCGTTTACTTACCGGCAGATGAATGGTCTGGAGTTTGTAAACCCCTCCTATAAGTTTTCCTACTGTGAGAACTTCCTTAATATGATGTTCTCAACAAGTGTGAACGCCTATGTTCCCCCACCGCTGCACGTCCGCGCCTTAAACATTCTCTTGATCCTTCACGCTGACCATGAGCAAAACTGCTCAACCAGCGCAGTGAGACTTGTCGGTTCCAGTGACGCAAACCTCTATGCTTCAGTTGCCGCCGGCTGTTGTGCCCTTTGGGGAACAAAACATGGCGGAGCCAACCAAGCAGTGATGCAGATGCTCCTGAAGATTCACAATGAAGGCTTAACGATCGAAGAGGTTGTATCGATGGCGAAGGATAAGGAAAGCGGCTTCCGCCTCTCCGGCTTCGGTCACCGGGTGTATAAGACCTACGACCCCCGGGCTAAGATCGCTAAACAGCTTTGCCAGGCTATCTTAGGCAACAGCGAACTCGATCCCTTGTTGAAAATCGCAATGGACCTTGAACAGGTCGCTTTAAGCGACCCCTACTTCATTGAGCGCAACCTCTATCCGAACGTTGACTTCTACACCGGGATTATCTTCCATGCGATGGGAATCCCCGAATCGATGTTCACCGTCCTCTTTGCCATGGGACGCCTTCCCGGTTGGATCGCCCACTGGCTTGAGTGGGCCGGCGATCCCTACCAGAAGATCGCCCGCCCCCGCCAAGTCTATACCGGCTTGGCCAAACGCAACGTGGTGCCATTGGAAGATCGAGTGTAAGAAAATCGCCCCTCAATGAGGGGCGATAGCTTTCTTATCTTTCCTAGATCAGCGAGCAGAGGCGCTGCCCGTATGCTTTAGTTCCAAGCAAGGTGGCTTCTTTGCCCTCTTTCTCCATCAACACAGCGAAGTCTTTTGTTACGAAGCCCTCGTTAATCGTCCGCTTCACCGCATCTTTAAGCAGCGTTGCCGCTTCACTCCAACCGAGGTAGTCGAGCATCAGAACACTTGAGAGGACAAGTGAGAGCGGATTGACGATATCTTTACCGGCGATATCCGGAGCGGTACCGTGAGTCGCTTCAAAGATTGCGTGGCCGCTTTGGTAGTTGATGTTTGCCCCTGGAGCGATTCCGATTCCCCCCACCTGGGCGGCGAGGGCATCGGATATATAGTCGCCGTTGAGGTTCAGTGTTGCAACTACGTCATAGTTCTCAGCCTTGATGAGGATGTTTTGCAAGAACGCATCGGCGATGCAATCATTGATGAGTAAATCCGCTTCTCCTTCGCGTTTGATGTGGTAGCCATCATCCTCTTTGGTTGCTCCAAACTCCCGATGAGCGAGTTCATACCCCCAACTTCGAAAGCCCCCTTCAGTGAACTTCATGATGTTGCCCTTGTGGACTAAGGTAACACTCCGCCGGTTATGCTTCAGGGCATACTCGATCGCACTTCGAATGAGGCGCTCGCTCCCCTCTTGGGAAACTGGCTTGATCCCGATCGCACTACTTTTGGGAAACCTAACCTTTGATGTTTGTAGTTCATCCTGTAAGAAGGTCAAGAGTTTTTGGACCTCACTACTTCCCGCTTCCCACTCGATTCCCGCGTAGATATCCTCGGTGTTCTCACGAAAGATCACCATATCCACCAACTCGGGGTGTTTGACCGGGGAGGGAGTACCCATAAAGTACTCCACCGGTCTCAAACACACATACAGATCAAGCTCCTGGCGGAGGGTGACGTTCAGCGAACGAAAGCCCTTACCGACGGGAGTCGTCAAGGGACCCTTGATCGCGATCTTTTCTTCCTTGATCGCTTCAAGCGTTTCCTCGGGCAGATAGGTTCCCACCCGATCAAACGCTTTTTGACCGGCAAGAACTTCCTGCCAGTGAATCGCCCTTGAACCTTGGTACGCTTTGGTCACCGCAGTATCGACTGCGGCGATCATTACGCGGGTGATCTCTTCTCCTACTCCGTCGCCTTCAATGTAACAAACCGTTTGTTTCATCAACCGCGCTCCTTGAGGATATTCAGCAAACCGCCTTTGATCAGCATCGAGCGCTGCTCATCGGTGACGTCACAGAGAAGAGGAATCTCCAAGCTCTTTGTTTTGTTCTTCAAGATTACGGTTTCGTTAGCAACTTGCTCACGGATATTTTCAATCACGATCTCATCGTTTTGGTCGAGCTTTTCATAATCAGCTTCGTCGATGAAAGTAAGCGGCACGATACCGAAGTTACACAGGTTGTTTTGGTGAATCCGTTCGATCGAAGTTGCGATTACCGCTTTAACTCCGAGGTACATCGGACAGATCGCCGCGTGCTCGCGACTGGAGCCTTGACCGTAGGAAGATCCGGCAACGATGAAGTTATCCTTGCCACGATCTTGATTCTCCGTACAACGCTGGGGGAAGAACTCATCAACCGGCTCAAAGACGTACTTTGAGTACACCGGAATGTTGGAGCGATACTTTAATCGGGCTCCGGCGGGCATGATGTGGTCGGTGGTGATCTTATCGCCCACCTTAATCGTTACATACCCGTCCAGATGATCACTTAAGGGGACGTTTGCCGGCGGATCGCCGATATTGGGTCCGCGGATGATCTCAACGTCACTACCATCCTCCGGCGGGAAGATGAACATCGAATCATCGATGATAAACTTATCGGGGTTCACCACAACCGGGTACTCAAATCCATGGTCGCTTAAAGGATCGGTAAAGACCCCACTGAGCGCACTGAGGGCGGCGGTCTCGGGGCTGACTAAGTATACTTGAGCACTCTTTGTTCCGCTGCGCCCTTCAAAGTTTCGGTTACTGGTTCGAAGACTTACTTCGTTGGTCCCCGGGCTTTGGTGGTTTCCGATGCAGAAGCCGCACGCCGTTTCCAAGATCCGTGCTCCGGCGGCCACCAGCTTGGCCAGCGACCCATCCTCGGCGAGCATGAGAATGACCTCCCTACTGCCGGGAGCAACGCCGAAGGAGACATTGGGGGCGATGTGCTTGCCATCTAAGATGTCGGCAACTTTCTTCATATCCGCATAGGATGAGTTAGTGCAGGAGCCGATCAGCACCTGGTCGACCTTCATGCCAACCAAAGAGGATACATCGGCGATATTTCCCGGTGAGTGCGGACACGCAGTCTTGGGAACAAGGGTCGAAAGATCCAGTTCAAACGTTTCGTCGTACACTGCCCCTTCGTCGGCGGCAAGCGGTACGTAGACATCTTCACGCTCGTGTGCGGCGAGGTAGGCGCGGGTGTTTTCATCGGAGGGGAAGATACTGGTGGTGACACCGGCTTCTGCTCCCATGTTACAGATCGTTGAACGCTCAGGCACTTGCAGGGTCTTTACTCCGTCACCGGTGTATTCAAAGATGCAGTTTACGTTGCCCTTGACCCCATAGCGCTCAAGGACCGCCAAGATGACATCCTTGGCACTGACCCACGGGCGAAGTTTGCCGTGAAGGCGAATCTCAATTACCTTGGGGCAGATTAAGTGGAAGGGACCGCCGGCCATCGCAACGGCGACATCCAAGCCACCGGCGCCGATCGCGATCATCCCGATTCCGCCTCCGGTGGGGGTGTGGCTGTCGCTGCCCAAAAGGGTTTTACCCGGAACGCCAAAGCGCTCCAAGTGAACTTGGTGACAGATTCCATTACCCGGGCGGGAGAAGATCACACCCTTTGCCGCCGCTACCGATTGAAGATAGCGATGATCGTCGGCGTTTTCAAAGCCGACTTGAATAGTATTATGATCAACATAGCTGAGGGCCAGTTCGTTCTGAACTCGCTCCAAGCCCATCGATTCAAACTGAAGATAGGCCATCGTCCCGGTTGCGTCTTGGGTAAGCGTCTGGTCGATGGTTATTCCGATTGGATTTCCTCGCTCAAGCGTCCCTTCTTTGAGGTGAGAGCTGAGAATTTTTTCCGTCAAGGTGAGAGCCATAGCGTCCTCCTTACGAGTGATGCTTCTTATTGTACCGAATGCACGAGGCGTTGTATACGCTGAAAAGAACTTCTGCTCCAACAGCAAGTGCACCAAGCGTCCCAAATGCTAAAAGCACCTTTGAAAAGCTGAATGTTTGGTAGAACCACCCTCCCCCTACCGCTCCCAAGATCGTACCGACCGTCAAAAGGACTTCGTGGATTACCATCCGCTGCGATCGCTTAACTGCGCCGCTGGAGCCATGAAAGATCGATTGCGTGTAGGCAAAGGAGAAGAGAATGCCAAAAAGAAAGAAGAAGATCCCATAAAACAGCAGCGAAGAGAAGATCAAGGCACTGAAGCTCAACAGCGCAAAAAGCGCTTGAACAAGAAAGATGAGTGACTTTTTAAAGTGCCAAAAGTGAAGTTTCCCCAAGATATAAAAGCTGACGCAGCTGGTAACTCCTCGAATGAGGAGGAAGAGACCGACGTGCGATTCTCTTAAAAGGAGTTCTTCATGAGCGTAGAGGGGAAAGATCGTCAGGATGATACTCATCCCGCTGTAGAGAATGATGACTCCAATCCACGCATAGAATCTCAGCGGCGTGGAGTGGTCAACCATCGTGGTTGTTTCAATATGGGTCGTTTCACTGGGGAATTTGCGGATCGCCGGAACAAATATGCCTACAAGCCAAAGACCAAGCATTACTAAGAAAAAGAACCCGATCGACACACAAAAGGCAAGAATCGTCGATCGCTCGATCAACAATCCGGCGAAGTAGGAAGAAAGGGCAACGCCCAGTGACCAAGAGACGTTAAATCCGTTGGCGGCTTTGCTCAATTCTTCGCCCTCTTTGTTGCGACTGAACCACTCCTCCATCTGGGGCCAAAGGAAGCTCATCCACATCCCAAAAGCGATGAGACCAAGATAGGTAATGGTAAGATTATGCACCACCACCAACAAAATGATCGAAGCGCTCATCCCACCTAGGGCGAGTATGATCGCGTGGCGAGGGCGCAATCGTGAGGCAATCGATCCACCGAACAAACAAAACAGTAGGTAGGAGGTCGGAGTGATTGCGGCGGCCAACCCGATCGTGGCGGAGGGCAGATCATAATGATAGCGGAGGTGGTAGACTAACGTTAAATTGATCATTGCGATCGCAAGTTGACTGAAAAAAGAAGCAAGGTTTATCGTGTAGAATTGAACAGAATCGCTTTTCATCCCACATCTCCTTTATGATTGCGCAAGTTAGGTAAAAGCTATACATTTAAGCTATGAATAACAACCTCCTCGGTAACAGTGCATTTATTTCCGCTACCTTAGCATTTCTCATTGCTCAATTTTTGAAGCCGTTTGTTAATGCCATCTTTGAACGGAGGTTTGTCTGGCACCTGCTCTTTTCCACCGGCGGAATGCCCTCCAGCCATACCGCCGGAGTGATCGCCCTCGTTACGTCAATCGGAATGACGTACGGCGTCGGAACGGTCTACTTTGCGATCAGCGCAACATTTGCCGCTATCGTCATCCATGACGCAATGGGGATTCGCCGCGCTGCCGGCAAGCAAGCTCAGGTGATCAACGAATGGAGCCGAATCTTAAGTGATATTCACCGCGAAGGTCAGTTCACCCCCGAAAACCTTAAAACGATGTTGGGTCACTCCTTCAGCCAGATCCTCGGAGGGACGTTGCTGGGCTTTCTTATTGCCCTCTTTGTAACTGTTTATTAATCTTTTTCTGTATACTTATACATTCATTCTCGGAAATACTTGACATTATTTGCATATCTATGCATGATTGCGAGCATATATATGCAAGGAGATTCACGTATGAAGAAAAAGATAGCTACCCTTATGTTGGTTGTGTTGCTTGCCAGTTTAGCGGTATTTGCCGGCGGTAAAAAGGAATCCACTGATGGATACATATTTGCAAGTGATGCCACCTGGCCCCCACTGGAGTTCGTTGATGAGAACGGCAACCTTGCCGGGTTTGAAGTAGAACTCATTCCCCTCATCGCCAGTAAAGTAAATGCGCAGATGACCGTCAAGAACATCCCTTGGGATACGATCTTCGCCGGACTCGCCAACGGCGCCTACGATGCAGTTGCCAGCGGAGTTACCGTAACGGAAGAGCGAAAAGCAACGATGGATTTCTCGACTACGATCTTGGAAGCGGGTCAAGTCGTCATCATTCGGACCGTTGACCAAGCGAAATACAAAGGTATTGATGATTTGAGCGGAAAAGCGATTGGAGTTCAAATCGGAACCACCGGTGACTTTGCCCTTGAGGAGTATCCAGTCGTTACCAAAGCATACGATGATATCGGCCTCGCCATCGAAGATTTGCTCAACGGGAACGTTGAAGCGGCGGTTTGCGATTCCCTCATCGCCAGTGACTTTGTCTTGGCAAATGCCAACTACCAAGGAAAACTCATGGTTGTCGGAGATGCGTTCACTGAAGAAGATATCGCTATTGCGGTGAAGAAGGGCAATACCGAACTGCTGAATCTCATCAACAAAGGCCTTGAGCTTGCAAAAGCCGATGGTTCCTTCGATGCATTGAAAGCAAAGTGGAACTTGCTGTAAAAAGAGACTACATACAATACGGGGAGCACTGCTCCCCTTTTATTTGTCTGAATAAATATACGCTATAGCTTGACAAAAAGCGTATAATTATGTAGGAAGAATGTCCGATGGAAAATCATATAGACGAAGTAAAACTCCAGGTGGTTCGAAAGAAGGTTCTCTCGGTAGATCCTCATGCCGCCAAGAAAAAACCTCCCACGATTACGATGACCGACGGGGTCCTCATCCCCCGCAAAGACAGCGGTCACCTCTTTAATTCGTGGCGGATAACCTTTATCAGTGCCTTAAGCCTTTTGGCTTTTTTGGTAATCTTCCGACCCACCCCGTATCGTTCGATCTTTTTGGTCACGATCAAGGGAGCTCCGGTTACGTTCCAAGCAACGATCTTCGCGATCATCGGAGCGATCATCATCGGAACCGTTACCGGTCTTGGTTCGGTGAGCAAAAAGCATTGGGTCAACATCGTCAGCGGAATCTACGTTGAAACAATTCGGGGAATCCCTCTCTTGGTTCAGCTGATCTTTATCTACTACGCGATGGGTCGCTACTTCAAGATTGAAGGGATGATCGCTGCGGTTACCGCGCTGGCTATCTGTTTCGGAGCCTACATGGGTGAGATCGTTCGAGCCGGTATCCAAGCGATTCCAAAGGGTCAGATGGAAGCTGCGATCGCCTTGGGCATGAGCCGCTCGCAGGCATTTCGCTATGTTATCTTGCCCCAAACAGTGAAAGTGATCCTTCCGGCAATCGGAAATGAGTTCATCTCGATGCTCAAAGACTCCTCCCTTGTATCAACGATTGCCTTAAGCGATATCCTTCGCAAGGGTCGCGAGTATATCTCCCGAACGTTCCTTTCCCTTGAAACGATGCTCATCGTTGCCTTGATCTATTTGGTTATCACCTTGATGCTCTCCCGCCTTGTGGGAATTATGGAGGAGCGATTGCACCGCCATGGCTAGAATTGTATTAGAAAACCTCTGCAAAGATTATCACTCCACCGATCATAAGACGGTTCACGCCGTCGTTGATGCCTCACTTACCGTTGATGACGGGCAAGTGGTTGTCATTATCGGACCCTCGGGTAGCGGGAAATCAACCCTGCTTCGCTCGATCAATAAACTGGAAGAGCCGACCAGCGGACGGATCTTCATCGATGATGAAGAAGTGACCGCTAAGGGGGTCGATATTCGCTCGATCCGAGAGGAAGTGGGGATGGTATTCCAATCCTTTAACCTCTTTCCACACCTCACCGCTTTGGAGAACATCACCCTCTCGCCGATGAAAGTTCGGAAGCTCTCCAAGAAACAGGCAACCGAGGAAGCGATGGATCTTCTCAAGCTCGTCGGGTTGGAGGAGAAAGCGGATGTCCATCCGCCGCAGCTCTCCGGCGGACAGCAGCAGCGTGTTGCGATCGCCCGAGCCCTTGCGATGAAGCCAAAGGTAATGCTCTTTGATGAACCGACTTCCGCCCTTGATCCGGAGATGATCAAGGAGGTGTTGGATGTAATGCTCAAGCTCGCCAAAAGCGGAATGACGATGCTTCTGGTGACCCATGAGATGGGCTTTGCCAAAGCGGCGGCTGATCTGGTTGTGTTCATGGATGAAGGCTCGATCGTTGAGATCGCCCCTCCGAATGAACTCTTTACCAACCCCAAGAGCAATCGAACCAAGCACTTCTTGGAACATATCCTCTAGTAGAACTCTACTAGCATAAAAGAAGCGGTCCTAAACCTTGCCCAAGGAGGACCGTTTTCTGTACTGTTTGGCAATGAACAAAGAATCTTGGCTACAGAAGCACATCACCCTCCACGACTACGATGACCCCAAGGCGGAGTTGGCAAACGCCCTCACTCACGGCTTTGGAGTAGCACTCGCAATTTTGGCCCTTGGAATGGTCCTTGGTAGGTTTTTTCTCTATTCAACTCGTGCTCTTGCTTGGGGGATGGTCCTCTTTTCCCTCACGATGATTCTTCTCTACGGCTCTTCCACGCTCTACCACTTGTTAAAAAAGGGGGATGCGAAGCGAATCTTTCGGGTGTTTGACCACTCAAATATCTACTTTCTTATCGCCGGAACCTATACTCCCCTCTTGTTGTTCATCAACTCGCCCAAAGCAATCATGGTCCTCATCCTTATTTGGGCAATCGCCTTTGCGGGAATCATCACAACGATTCTTTTT
The DNA here is from genome assembly GCA_964444595.1 of uncultured Sphaerochaeta sp. Lineage (GTDB taxonomy): Bacteria > Spirochaetota > Spirochaetia > Sphaerochaetales > Sphaerochaetaceae > Sphaerochaeta. The sequence goes on from CAYUHP010000007.1 coordinate 32,745, forward strand.
TGGGGGAAGTTTAAAGTCTTACACGTTCTCTTGTACGTGGTGATGGGGTGGCTGATCGTCTTCTTTTGGGGCGACATCATCCCCTACTTACCGGAGGGTCTGCTTCCCTACGTATTGGCCGGGGGGATCACCTACACGGTAGGGGTGGCGTTTTATGCAAGTAAACGCCTACCCTTCTACCATGCGATTTGGCACCTTTTTTGTATCGGTGGAAGTGCGCCGTTCTTTATCGGCTACTTCGTAAAGCTTCACTAGTAATTTCATCGATATAGAGATGAAGATGCTCTTCACTCATCATCCCCAGCTGCCCGCCGGCGATTGCGCCATCGGCGTAGAAGAACACCGTTGTGGGTAGGCTGTTGGTATCAAAGATATAGGCGAAGATCCCTTCATCGTAGTACACCGTTGACTCATCCATCAGGTACTTGATGATAAAGTTCTTGAGCTTCGGAAGGGTCTCTTGAACACCGTCCAAGGCATCGAGGAAGAGGAAGGTAACATCATCTTTGTGCTGGCGATACGCTTCGACAAAGTGGGGCATCTCCGCTTGGCAGGGGGGACACCACGAGGCAAAGTAGTTTAAGACAACTGGCTTGCCTTGGGCAACTTCGTAGAAGCTCGTCTCACTGCCATCGAGGCGATAAAGCGGGATGTCCGGCATCCTAACCTCGTCTGATTCCTCTTCCTCTGGTAAGACCACCGCTTCGCTTTCAGATTTCTCAACATCGATTCCCACTGCAGTCACACCCATCGCCCGCTCGGTTTGAGGAACTTCACGGAGAACCGGGGCGTATGAAACGGCTGGAGTATCTTTTGCCAGCTGGTTGTACAGGACGGTGGCAAGGACGATGATCAAGACAAAGGCTATGATCGCTATGAGTAAGTTACGAGTCTGTTTCTTCATGAAAAACTCCTATAAGAAGAGAGCGGCGGGGTTGAAACCCAAAAGAAGCGCTACGCCAAAGACTAAGAGCAACACGCCGCTGATAATGGTAATGAGGTTGGCGTTCTTTTTCATTACGGTAAACACCCCCTCCAACTGTTCAAGTAACACCGCCGAAAGCAAAAATGGAATACCCAGGCCCAAAGCATAGAAGAGGAGCGTCAGCATCCCCTTGTACATGAGGGTGGCGTTCGCCGCCATCATCAACGCCGAACCCAGTAAGGGGCCCACGCACGGCGTCCAGCCGACGGCAAAGACGATTCCAAAGAGGATACTCTTGGTAACTGTCATATTGTGCAGCGTTTTCATTTGAAATTGCCGGTTCTTATTCAACGCAGGGATAAGGACAAACCCCAGGTTGTTGATCGCAAAGAGGATCACGAGGACTCCTCCGATTCGATTGAGGATATCCAGGTGGTCGCTTAAGAACCGCCCCAGAGATGTTGAAGCGGCTCCGAGGGCAACAAAGAGGATCGTGAAACCGAGGACAAAGGCAAGGGAGTTGGTCAGAAGGACACCTTTGCGCTCCTCGCGGTCGGTTATCCCCCCGGCGAGGTAGGAGAAATACAGAGGCAATATCGGTAAAATGCAGGGACTGATAAAGCTTATAATCCCCTCTAAAAACGCAGTAAGGTAGGCCATTGGTCATATATACCACACGTCGGTAGTTGTTCACAAGGCTTTGAAAAATTGATACAGTCCATTCATGGCCAAAAACACGGGACCCACCTTTGATGAGTACTACCGCTTAATCTATCAAGATCGTTGGGAAGGGTTAAAAACCTCCTTATTACGCGCACGTGAACCGATCGCATACTCCAAAGGGTTACTCCAGAGCTACTACCTTGATGCCGCCTCTGTTGTTGCCGCTCAAGTCCTGGGCGTAGAAAGAGGTGATCGGGTGTTGGATCTCTGTGCAGCTCCCGGGGGGAAAAGCCTCATCTTGGCCACCGCGTTGAAGGGAAGCGGAACCCTAGTTGCCAACGATCGCTCTTCAAACCGAAGAGCTCGATTAAGAGAAGTCATTACGAGTCATCTCGCTGAGAATGATCGAGCGAATATCACAGTTACCAGTCATGATGCAACCAAGTGGTCGCTCTATGAGCAAAACGCCTACGATAAGATCCTCCTTGATGCACCGTGCTCTAGTGAGCGCCACGTCCTCGGCGATGAAAAAGCGCTGAAAGAGTGGTCGCCTTCGAGGCCCAAGCGCCTGGCAGTCAATCAATTTGCGATGCTTGCCTCCGCCCTCGAGGCTGTTGTCATCGGAGGCTCGATCCTCTACTCTACCTGCTCGATCAACCCGCTGGAGAATGAGAAAGTGATCGCCAAACTCGCCAAACGCCGAGCAGGGCGCTTTGAAGAGATCGTCCTAGATCAGGGTGAGAAGCGCCCTTTTGGCTCGATTATCCTTCCTGATGTGGGTGAAGGACGAGGTCCGTTGTATATGTGTTTAATTCGGAGGCTGATATGAGTCGAGTTTCGATTGTTCGCTGTGAATCCTATGAACCATCGTTGGTGGATGAAGCAGTCAGAGAAGCGTGTATCAGCGCAGGTATGCCGAGTGTTGAGGGAAAGACAGTTCTGCTTAAGCCGAACATCCTCTCCGATTCCAAAGAGGAGCTGGGCATAACGACCCACAGTCAAATCGTCCGAAGCGTCATTCGCCTCCTTAAGGCAGAGGGAGCAAAACGGATCCTCGTCGGCGACTCGCCGGGGCTCCATACCCCAAACTTCCGCCCCCGCGCCAGCGGAATCTGGAAAGTGATCCAAGATGAAGGGGTCCAGTGGGCAGACTTCACCGACCATCCAACGACCCACCCCATTCCCTATGCTCGAGGCAAGAAACTTCCCTTACCCTCCTTGCTCAGTGAGGTCGACCTCCTTTTCTCACTTCCTAAACTTAAAACCCACCAGCTTATGTATGCAACCGGGGCGGTGAAGAACCTCTTTGGTTTAGTTCCAAACCTTTATAAAAGTCCGTGTCATGTAAGTTTTCCTACTCGAGAGCAATTTGCCTCTTTGATGGTCGGCATCGCTACGGTGGCCAAAGCCTCCTTCGCCCTGATGGATGGAGTCATTGCGATGGAGGGCCCCGGCCCGGCTAACGGCTCAAGCCGGCCGGTGGGCCTCATCCTCGCCTCAAAGGATTTAGTTGCCCTCGATTACGCCCAAGCCGAAATCATGGGCTACAACCCCTTCGATGTCCCAATCGTCGCCGAGGGGCTCAAGCGAGGGTTGGGAAAAGCTCCGAGTGAATACCCGAACCTCGATGTAACAGACCTCATCATCGCCGACTACAAACGCATTGATGTCCAAAAGAAAACCCGCTTTTTCCAAGCCCTCATCCTTCCCTTCTTCGCCGGACCCTTTGTTCGCTGGAAGGTAAAACGCCAGCGAAGTGCCCCTGTTTTTTTGGAAGATCCCTGCATCTTGTGTAAAAAATGTATCCAAATCTGCCCCGTTGATGCTCTTGTTGTTGAAGAGAAGCACATAGCGATTGACGAAAACCTCTGTATCCGTTGTTATTGTTGTCACGAGGTGTGCCCCGCCTCCGCCATTTTGGTTGATGAGGAGATCGCCTTGTGAGCAGTACTGACTATCTGATTACCATCGCCCTTGCCCTTCTGCCGATCAGTGAACTGAGAGGAGCGATTCCTTACGCCTACTTCAATGGCTCACCGCTTTTACTGGCAGCAGCACTTGGAGTTGTTGTAAACCTTCTGGTGGCTCCCCTTGCCTATATCTTCCTAGGCTCACTGCATACCCTCTTCTACCGAGTATGGCAGTGGTATCGCTCCTTCTTCGATCGCTTTGTCCAACGGGCCCGAATGCGGGTTGAGCATCACTTCTCAAAGTGGGGGTATCTTGGCCTTGCAGTGTTTGTCGGCGTTCCGTTGCCTATTACGGGGGCATGGACCGCCGCACTGGGGGCGTGGGTACTAGGTCTTAAGAAAAAAGAAACTATTTTGGCTATCTCCTTTGGGGTTTTCATCTCAGCGACGATCGTAACGCTTATCATCGCCTTCGGTGTGGGTGTCGATTCCATCTTTATTAAACGGTTCTAAACTATGTCACTTAATCTTTCTCACCTGCTTAACACCGAGCAAGCGCACGCCGCTCGCACGATCAATGGTCCGCTTTTGGTTATCGCCGGAGCGGGCAGCGGTAAAACTCGGATGCTCACCTACCGAATCGCCCACATGCTTGAAGAGGGAATCGATGAGGAATCGATCCTTGCCCTCACGTTCACCAACAAAGCAGCAAAGGAGATGGGCTCACGGATCCGCGAGTTGGTCGACAAACCACTGAAGAAGTTAACGACTACAACGTTTCACTCCTTTGGTTTGGGTCTGCTCAAGCAGTATATTCAGCACCTCGGGTTTAAGAACTCGATTACCGTCTACGATTCAAACGACCGCATAGCCTTGATCAAAGAGGTCTTGCAAAGTTTGGACTACAGCTCCGATTCACTGAGCATGTTTGAACTCAGTCAAACGATCAGTGATATCAAAACAGGGAGAAAGAAACCCGCCAGTGCGGCGATGGCGTTGATCTACGAGGAGTATGAGAAACACCTCAAAGCGTACAACGCCGTTGACTTTGACGATCTTATCGTCAAACCCGCTGTGATCTTTGAAAAGAAACCGGAGGTTCTCGCCGCACTTCAAAAGAGATACACCCACATCCTCGTCGACGAGTTTCAAGACACCTCCCTCGCCCAGTACAAAATTGTTCATTACTTAGCAAAAGACCATCAAAACCTCTGTGTCGTCGGCGACGATGATCAGAGTATCTACAGTTGGCGAGGCGCCAACTATGAGAACCTTGAGTACTTTGAAAAGGATTTCCCCAAGCACGTGGAGATTAAGCTGGAGCGAAACTATCGCTCCACCCCCACGATCTTGGAAGCGGCAAACTCTCTCATCGTCCACAACACGCAGCGCAAGGAGAAGCGCCTCTGGACAAATGAGGATACTACCTCTTCAATTCGCCTGATTCACCCAAAGAATCAGGAGATTGAGGCGAGCATCATCGCCGATGAGATCCTTCAAAGTCACCGAAAGAACAACCAAAAATGGGATGATTTCGCGATCTTAGTTCGAACCAACAGTCTGTTGGAGACGCTGGAAACTCGCCTTACTGAACGAGGTGTCCCTACGATGGTAACCGGCGGGCAATCATTCTTTGATCGCAAAGAGATTCGCGACCTGGTCAGCTACCTGAAAGTGATCGCTAATCCCGATGACGATGTGAATCTGCTGAGGATCATCAACACTCCAAGGCGTGGGATTGGGCGCACGACGCTTGAGCGTCTCCGAGCCCTCAGTGATGAGCGCTCACTCTCGCTCTACAGCGCTGTTTCTTTGATGGCCCATAGCCCGGAGGTCAAAGAGTCGACCCGTGGCGCCCTGAAGCGTTTTTACGACCTGATTGAGAGTTTTGAGTATGAGTTTACCAAAAGTGAAAAGGCCAAGTCATTAGTCCTTCACTCCCTCATCGATGCGATCGCGTATCGCGACCACCTCTACTCGGAGTTCATCGAAAGCGAAGCGCAAGCGGAGTATCGAATTAAAGGCTTGAATGTGTTTGTCGGAATGCTGGGGCGCTGGGAGCGAACTGGAGAGAATAGTGATCTAAGCTTAGGTGATTTCATCAATCGAATTGCCCTGCTCGGTAACGACGATGAAGAAGAGGATGATTCAAAAGTAGCGTTGATGACGATTCACGCCTCCAAGGGGTTGGAGTTTAACACCGTGTACCTCGCATCGGTGAATGACGGAATCATCCCCCACGCCCGAAGCTTGGAGGAGAACCCAGAGAATATTGCCGAAGAGCGAAGGCTCTTCTACGTGGCGATCACCCGCGCCCGAAGGGAGTTGATCATTTCTTCAACGGAATATCGGGTTCGGAACGAACTTGAGAGCCCAGCCCTCCCCTCGCGGTTTTTGGAGGAGATCCCCGATACCTTGTTTGATGAAGAAGATCCCAATGAGGAGCTCACCACTGATCAAATCTCCGATGCATTCGCTCTTTTAAGAGAGCGCTTTGCCGCTTTAGATCGTTAGTCACGGTTGATAACCGTTATCGTCACAATGCTTTGATAGGAGCCTTGGGCGGCGAAGTTCACCGAGATCTCATTGATTCGGCCCAAATAGATCTTCTTTGTGTGAGTTCCTTCGGTGAGGTTGTTCCACTGAATCGGAACACCTTTTGTTATTTGCGTGTTATTGGTTCCCCAATAGAGGTTATAGGGAATGGAGGGACCGGGTGTTTCATGCAGCAGATGGAAGCCACTAAAACCCGGTGGTGAGTCATCGGTGAAGGTAACATCCACATTAACTGTCTCTCCGCCTTGGGGGTGATAAACCATTACTTGCAGTGATGCTGTATTGATCTCCCTCACCTGGGTGCCAGTATATTGGCTCAACGTTATGGGAACTGCATCGGTTGCCAAGAAAAAGAGGGTATGGATAACCGGATCGGGCTCCGGCTCATCACCAAAGATGATGCCATCGTTGCCATCAGGATCCCCTCCGGTCATTCCTCCGGGATCGATAATCGGGGTTGTGCCGTGGCCGCTGTTCTCCCCCGAAGGACTGTCAACCTCAATATAGGAGCCAGTGTTGGTTTGGCCTTCAGTGTTAACTGTTGTTCCTTGAACATAGTTGTACATACTAGTATTGGGGTCATTGGCGGTTGCTAAGCCAAAGCTTGGGTTAAAGGGGCTGTTAAACGTGTAAGGTGAGTCAATCTTAAATCCCTTACCCGGGTTACCAAGGTTAGCCTCCCCATGAACACCGGCATTAATGTTAGAGTTCAAAAGAAACACATCAATAAGATATGGCTGGGCACTGGTACCTTGTACGTTTGCAATATTACCCGCTACGGCAACCCTTGGCTCTCCCCATGGCTGCGAAAGAAATCCATTTGCAGGATTGTTTCCCTGGCGGTAGGCAAGAAATACTACGTTGAAGGTAAGGTTGGTCTTGGTCGAATAATGGGGTGGATTCCACGTGAACAAACCAGTCATCTTGATCGCCGTTGAATAGGCATCAGGGGTAACCGTTAAGACCGGTGTGTAGATGTTTCCATCATCCGACCAAATCTTAAACTGCCCGAGTTTCGTACCAAACATCGAATCACTGGTAAACGGCGACGGTGCGCGCTTGAAATACAGCCTCGACTCGGGGGTGTACGTTGCGTGAACGGCTGCACCAACTGAAGCCATCCCCAAGCTGAGGATGAAAAGAACGATGAGAACAGTTTTTGCCAAACGGTTCAATCGATCCATACGTGCTCCAAATAACAATCTACCTTATATCACCG
>CAYUHP010000008.1:0-20387 GCA_964444595.1 uncultured Sphaerochaeta sp.
GGTGTGTCTTTTGACGCAAGGGATTCTTTGGTTCTTACAGGGTTGGTTCATACACGAGACAAAAGTGGTTCATACAGGCATAAAAAGAGGCTTTGAAGCACTGTTCAAAACCTCTCTTATGTTGTTCTTTATTCTTTATGTTGTAAGACTTTGCCGAAAGCGAGACTTGAACTCGCACGACCCGGAGGTCAAGGGATTTTAAGTCCCTTGTGTCTACCTATTCCACCATTTCGGCTGTACAAACTAGATAATAGCGTTAATCGAGCGTTTCGGGAAGTACCGCTGCTTCAGTCTTTACCGGGATCAGCCGCTTGATAAATGCTGAGGCTCCGGTAAGGGTTTTCTCAAACTCCTCTTCGCTGTCCTTAAGGGCTGCCTGCCAAGCGGGACCAAAGCCGGGGCTGTTGATCGTGAGACGGTCAACGGCCAGTTGATAGACTTGAAGACGGTTGATCTCCTTTCGACCGGGTTTTTGGTTCAACGCATTGACGGTGATCCGAAGGTTCTCATTTTGTTTCTTCAGTTCGGTGTTTTCATCTTTCAGGGTCTTTAATCCTTCGCTTTCTATATCCATCCGGTCACTGAGCATATTCTTGAGCCGGGCAACTTCTTTCGCGTGGGCTCGCTTGTCACTTGAGCGTTTGATCGCAAGATAGATGAATACGACTAATGCGATAACGAGGCCAATGGCAAATCCAATCAAATATTCTCTCATACAAGATCCTTCTTTCGTGGTAGAAGTAGGGTACTTCATCGGAAAAGATTTGACAAGTTGGTGAGAAATCACCGCTGTTGCACTTTGTTGCATTTTACGTTGACTTCTCGCCAAACTCCTTTAAAATAGGAGGTGGCTACGGCCTTAAAGGAGTGAGTATGTCGGACATTATGCGACCCGTTCCATTTGTCGAACTGTTACACAGGATCGTCGGTGAATATCGTAACCATACATCTATATTCAGTATCAGTGAAGATCTCTTCTATCAGGACGAAGGAGAGAATAAACTCAATATCTTTGGTCAAGAATGCTCAACGGCCCTTGGCCCGGCGGCCGGGCCCCACACCCAGCTTGCCCAAAACATCGTTGCAAGTTACTTAGTCGGTGGTCGGTTTATCGAGCTGAAGACCGTTCAAATCTTGGACACCCTTGAAGTGGACAAACCCTGTATCGATGCCCGAGACGAAGGCTACAACGTTGAGTGGTCAACGGAGTTTACTCTACCCAAAGCGGCGGATGAATACATCAAGGCGTGGTATATCCTTCATGTGCTCGATGCGGTCCTTAACAACCGAGAGTTTGGAAAACCTTCCTTTATCTTCAACATGTCGGTTGGGTATAACCTTGAAGGAATTAAGACTCCACGTATGCAAACGTTCATCGATACAATGATCGATGCAAGCGAGGATGAGCGGTTTAACCAGTATCGGAATGAACTGGAAACCCTCCTGAAGGAAGGGATCTTTGCCGGAACTCCCTGGGAAGGCAAAGAAGAGAAGCTTCTACGGAAGATCGATAGTATCTCGCCGCATCTCACCCCCTCGATGACTCTCTCGACGATGCACGGCTGTCCACCGGTGGAGATCGAAGCGATCTGTTCCTACATGATCAGCGAGAAACACCTCAATACGTATGTAAAACTGAACCCAACCCTGTTGGGCTTTGACAACGTTCGCAGGATCTTGGATGAGCTGGGCTACGACTACATCACCCTCAAGCAAGAAAGCTTCGACAACGATCTCCAATACCCCGATGCGATTGCGATGTTACATCGCCTCGTGGATCTGGCCAAAGAGAAGGGCCTTGGCTTTGGAGTGAAACTCACCAACACCCTCGGTTCGGTGAACGACCAAGAGCAACTCCCCGGCGATGAGATGTACATGTCCGGTCGGGCTCTGCTGCCCTTGGCCACCAACGTGGGGTTGCTCCTCTCCAAAGAATTTGACGGAAAGCTTCCGATCTCCTACAGCGGTGGAGCCACCGCCATTACCGTCAAAGCCCTCTTTGAATGTGGAATCCATCCGATTACCCTTGCAACCGATCTGCTTAAACCCGGTGGATACACCCGCCTGAAGCAGATGGCCGAACTTTTGGAAGAGAGCAGTGGATGGAAGCGACAAACGATCGATGTGCCTCAATTGGAGAAGTTTGTTTCCGATATTCATGATGGCCTCTATACCGCAACCACGAAGGAGTTCCGGGGAACCGATTCCATCAAGATCGGGGAGAAACTCCCGCTTCTTGACTGCTATGTTGCCCCGTGTGTAACTGCCTGTGCAATCCACCAAGATGTCCCGGAGTACGTCCAGCTCGTCGGTGAAGGTCGCTACGGCGAAGCACTCTCGGTCATCTATGAAAAGAACGCGCTTCCGGCGATCACCGGCCACATCTGTGATCATCAGTGTCAGCTGCACTGTACCCGGATGGACTATGAGGGTGCGGTAAAGATTCGGGATATGAAGCGAATCGCCGTTGAAGAGGGCTTTGCCGAATATCTCCACCTCTGGGAGGGGGCAACCCCGAAGACCGAATACCGCGCTGCGGTAATCGGAGCGGGTCCGGCAGGCTTATCGGCAGCATACTTCCTCGCCCGAGCGGGCTTTGACACCACCGTGTATGAACGCGAAGAATCGGCCGGCGGAATAGTCCGCCACGTTATTCCCGGCTTCCGCCTTCCCGTCGAAGCGATCGAAAGCGATGTTGAGTTTATCAAAGCCCATGGGGTGGAGTTCCACTTTGGCGTGGATATTCAAAAGCTCACCGTTGAGACGTTGAAGAAACAAGGCTTTACCCACATCTTCTACGCGATCGGAAGCGAGATCGACAACGAACTGACGTTGGTTGGTGATCGCAGTCGAGTTCTCACTTCCCTTGGGTTCCTCAGTCAATTCAGAAAAGATCCCTCCAAGATCGCCTTAGGCAAGCACGTGGTAATTGTCGGTGGCGGAAACACCGCGATGGACGGAGCACGCGCTGCGTTACGGGTTCCCGGAGTCGAGCACGTTTCGGTGATCTACCGCCGGACGCAAAAAGAGATGCCCGCCGACCACGAAGAGTTTGAAAACGCCAAAGCGGAAGGAGCTGAGTTTATCTTCCTGGCCAACCCCGAAGGGTTTGATGGGAATATGCTTACCGTTCGTAAGATGGTCCTCGGGGAAAAAGACGCCAGCGGTCGAAGGCGTCCGGTTCCTTCCGATGAAACATTCACCCTTCAAGCCGATGCGATGATTACGGCGATCGGCGAGCGAGTCGATGACAAGATCATCTCCTGGTACGGCGTACCGCTTAATGAGAAGGGGTGGGCCATTACCGACGAAAAGACGAAAGCCTCCGAAGTTGACGGGGTGTACGTAATCGGTGATGCCCAAAGCGGTCCGTCGACCGTCGTGCGTTGTATCGCCAGTGCCCGCGATGCCGTAGAAGATGCGATCGATCGCATCTTAGAGGTAGAGGGAGTTGAAGAAGAGGAACACGAACATCATCACCACCACGACGAAGAGGTTGAGGAATACCTCGAAGAGTTGGAAGCGGAGGAGAATGAGTACTTCAGTGACCTTGAATTGAAGAAGTCGCGCATTCTTTTCTCCAAAATCTTCGGCGAAGAAGGCTTTGCTCGCCGCGAAGCGGATCGCTGTATGGAGTGTTCCTACATCTGTAACAAGTGTGTGGATGTATGTCCCAACCGAGCAAACGTCCCGATCGACGTGCGCAATACCGGCCTCTTTACCGATCCCTTCCAGATCCTCCACCTCGATGCGTTCTGCAACGAGTGCGGAAACTGTGAAACGTTCTGCCCGTATGATGGCGGTCCCTATAAGAGTAAGTTCACCCTCTTCAGTCGTCGCGATGACTTTGAGAACTCCACCAACAGTGGGTTCCTCGTCGAAGGCGGTGAGATTCTTATTCGAGTCGACGGCAAACTCTATCCCTGTGAGATGGACAAGGATGGAACCCTCTATGGTGAAGAGGAGGGCCTCAGGGATGAAGTTGCCGCAATCGTCGAAGAGGTGTTTACCTCATACAGCTACCTCTTAGGTGAGGTTGAGGAGTAAGCAATGGCTGATGTAATCATTAAAAACACGCGAATCATGCAAACCGAACCACCTTTCGAAGTTTTGGAAGGAGTGGATATCGTCATTGATGGCAACACCATTACCAAAGTCGGTAAAGGTGTTGCCCAGGGACTTTCCGCTGCGAAGGTCATTGATGGGACCAATAAAACCGTTATGCCGGGAAACGTCTGCTCGCACCACCACTACTACAGTGGTCTCTCGCGGGGGATGTTGATCCAAGCCGGGCCTCAGCGGGACTTTATTCAAGTCCTCAAGGAGTGGTGGTGGCGCTTAGATCGGGGTTTGGATGAAGAGGCGTGTTATTACAGCTCCTTGATTTGCTCCCTCGATGCGATCATGGCGGGCACAACCACTGCGATCGACCACCACGCCAGTCCCTCTTACATCGCCGGGTCGTTGGACACGATCGCCAAGGGGATGGAGAAGGTCGGCATTCGCGGCTCGACGTGTTATGAGATCACCAATCGAAACGGCGGAATGGCCGAAGTAGAGGCGGGAGTAGAGGAGAGTCGGCGCTTCATCGAGCGTTCGAAGAAGAGTTCCCTCGTCAAAGCGATGATCGGGGGACACGCCCCCTTTACGATCCCCAATGAGGGCCTGAAGCTGATGGGTGATCTGGTTGATAAGACTAAGGTGGGGATCCATCTCCACGTCGCCGAAGACCGTTACGATGTAGCTCACAGCCACCACCACTACAACATGGATATCGTCGACCGACTCGATCAGTACGGTCTGTTAACCGATAATGCTCTCTTGGTGCACGGTTTGTATCTCAACGAAGATGAGATCAAGAAGATCAATGAAAAGAATGTCTTCTTTGCCCACAACGCTCGGTCAAATATGAACAACCACGTTGGCTACTGCTCCCACATCCAAGATGTAAAGAATCTTGTAATTGGAACAGACGGCTGTGGTGGGAATATGTTTGAAGAGCTGAAACTTGCGTTCTTCAAACATAAAGATGAAGGCCTCTCGTGGTGGCCACCGCAGTACGTCGAAGCACTGAATCGAGGATATCGGTTAGTCGAGAAGTACTTTGATGGCTCCTTTGGAAAAGTCGCCGAAGGGATGGTTGCTGACTTGGTAGTGACCGATTACCACAACCCGACTCCGCTTGTTCAAGACAACGCGGCCAGTCACTTCATCTGGGGGATGAGCAGTAACTGTGTCCACAGCGTGCTTGTCGACGGCAAGGTTGTGATGGAGGATCGCACCTTTGCCCACCTCGATGTGGATGAGATCTATCGCGAAGCAGCAAAGGTTGCAGCACGAATCTGGAAACAAGTAGACACTATCGCCCCGTAATAAGGCGTAGAATATAAGCCAAAAGGTAGGTACAACGATGACAATGCATGAAAAGATCAAAGCACGAGCAAAGGAACTCCGCTCCTACACCGCCGAGAACCTCTCGAAGATGGTGAAGGTGAAGAGCTACAGCTCCCAAGAGGAGGATGTGGCCCGCCTCATTGTAACACTCTTAGAAGAAGCCGGCTTTGATGAGGTATACATCGATGGTCTGGGCTCAGTCATAGGTCGAGTCGGAAACGGGCCGAAGAAGTTAGCCTTCGACGCTCACATCGACACCGTTGAAGTGGGAAACCCCGATCTCTGGAACTTCGATCCGTTCAGCGGAGAGATTAAAGACGGAATCGTCTATGGGCGGGGAACCTCCGACCAGAAGGGCGGAGCAGCTTCGATGATCACCGCCGGTCGAATCTTAAAGGAGTTTGGTTATGGTGGCGAGTATACCGTCTATTTCACCTTCACCGTTATGGAAGAAGATTGTGATGGAATGTGTTGGAAGTACTTGATCGAAGAGGAGGGCCTCAAGCCCGACTTGGTTGTTTCCACCGAGCCGACCAGCTGCCGCCTCTACCGCGGTCACCGCGGAAGAATGGAGATCCGGGTAATCCTAAGTGGAATCTCCTGTCACGGATCCGCTCCGGAGCGCGGAGTAAGCGCCGCCTACAAAGCAGCGCGCGCAGCACTTGCGATGGAGCAACTGAATAAAGACCTCCAGCCGGATGAGGATGGCTTCCTTGGAAAGGGAACGATCACCGTCAGCGTGATGGATGTCAAAGGACCTTCGCAGTGCGCAGTTGCCGACTATGCGATGCTCTATCTTGACCGCCGCCTCACCTGGGGTGAAGACGCCGATCTGGCGATCGCTCAGGTACGAGAGTATATCTCCAAAGCCACCGGCGATGATCCCGATTCCTTCACCGTTGAGATGCCGAACTACGAGAAGATCGGTTGGACGAAGAAAGAGTACTCCCAGGAGCTCTACTTCCCAACGTGGAAACTCGATGAAGATCACTTCCTCGTTCAAAGCGGAATTGATGCATACGAAGCACTTTATGATGAGAAACCGGTTGTCGATAAGTGGACGTTCTCAACCAACTTGGTTGCGACCACCGGTCGACATAAGATTCCGGCGATCGGCTTCGGCCCTGGCGATGAGAACCAAGCTCACGCCCCGAATGAGATCAACCGGGTCGATGACCTTGAGATCTGTGCGGCGTTCTATACGATGTTGCCGTACGCCCTTGAGGCCCGAGGGAAGTAACCTCGGCGATCTTTGGAATTGGACAACCACAGGGCTTCGGCCTTGTGGTTGTATTGTGAGAATGCTCCATTATCGATTTATTTAGATAATGGAGAACACGGGGAGCCCGCACTTGCGGGAGTGGAAACTAAGGCATTGGAGGTCTCCTCCCGCTTGTGCCTTCCTTGCGCAGCAGCGCATGCCGCTACAACCATACCTCAAAAGGGAGAAATGGCATGAGTTCCTCGCTACTGTTGAAAAACATTTACACCCTTCAAACAAGCTTTGAGAAGGAGGCCCTGCACGGTGCCGACCTCTTAATCGTCGATAACAAAGTCAGCAAAGTTGACCCCAGCGGAACGATCTCCGCCAAGGGTGTTGACCGGGTGATTGACTGCTCGAAGCATGTTGTCCTTCCGGGGCTTGTAAACACCCACCATCACTTTTATCAAACCCTGACCAGAAATCATCCGGCGGTTCAAAACGCCAAGCTCTTTGATTGGCTGACGTTCCTCTACGATGTTTGGAAATATCTGGATGAAGATGGAATCTATTACTCATCGCTTTTGGCGATGGCCGAACTGATGAGAACGGGGTGTACCCTCACCACCGACCATCACTACGTCTATCCCCACCACGTTCAAGGCGACCCGATGGCGATTCAATTTGAAGCAGCGGATACGCTGGGAATGCGCTTCAGCCCAACCCGCGGTTCGATGAGTCTTTCAAAGAAGGACGGCGGGCTTCCCCCCGATACGGTTGTCCAAACCGAGGAGCAGATTCTTTCCCACAGTGAGGACTCGATCCGTCGCTTCCACGATAGTGCCCCGGATGCGATGCACAAAGTTGCCCTGGCTCCCTGTAGTCCCTTCTCGGTCACCAAAGACCTGATGAAAGAAACCGCCGCCTTGGCCCGCAAGTACGGAGTGCGCCTGCACACCCACCTCTGTGAAACCGCCGATGAGAACGACTTCTGCATTGAGATGTACGGTGTTCGACCGGTTGAGTTGATGCAGCAGTGCGACTTGATCGGTGAAGACGTGTACTACGCCCATGGAATTCACTTCAACGATGAAGAGCTGAAGATTATGGCGGATACTCAGAGCCATATCGCCCACTGTCCAAGTTCGAATATGCGCTTAGGCAGTGGCTTTTGCCGAGTAACAGAGATGCTGCCGATGGGAGTGAATATCGGCATCGCCGTTGATGGATCGGCCTCCAACGACTCATCCGACATGCTCGCCGAGGTCCGTCAAGCAATGCTGCTTCAGCGAGTGCGCTACGGCAGTGACGCCCTCACTGCCAAAGAGGCGTTTACGATGGGCACGATCAACGGGGCAAAGATGCTGAACTTCACCAATGTCGGTAAGCTTGAAGAGGGGTGGGCTGCCGATGCCGCCATTTGGGACCTTTCGAGTGCGGCGTATGCCGGGGCTCAAAGTGATCCCGTTGCTGCTCTTCTGTTCTGCGGTGACAGCCATTACACTGACTATACGATCATCAACGGAAAGGTGGTGGTCGACCAAGGAACGTTGGTCGGCTTTGATGAGGCCTTATTGGCGGAAAAAGCGAATGCAATTAGTAAGCGAATGCTTGATCAAGCAGCGCGAAAGGAGGCGTTATGATTAAGAAATTCCTCGTAGCACAAAATAAAGAGGAAGCGTTGAGCGTAAAACGTTCAACCGCGAACAGTGTGTTCTACGCTGGAGGGACGGAGATCAACCGCCTCGATTCCAGTGTCCAAGCGGAGGTGGCGATTGATCTCGCCAAGCTTGGGCTGGACACGATCGAAGAGAAGAGCGATGAGCTGATCATCGGTTCGATGGTCCGACTACAAACGATCGCGACAAGCGATGTGGTTCCTTCTTGGTTGAAGGAAGCTGCATTGTTTTGTGGTTCATTTACTCGCCGCAATATGGCAACGATCGGGGGCAATTTTGCTTTGATGAACGGCCGTTCCTACGTCGGCCCTGTTCTGTTGGCAAGCCGAGCTAAGGTCCTCATCGCAACGATGAGTGAGGACGGCACATATGGCGAAGATGAAGTGCCGGTACGCGAATACCACGAACACATCGACACCTACCAAGGTGCGTTGATCTTGGGCTTTAGAATCAAGAAGAGCGATCGGTTCGTTGGCACCCTCCGCTTTGCGGTGAGTAGCCAAAACCGAGCGGCGGTCACTGTCGGCTTCGGTTCTGAAAAAGATGGCTCGAAGGTGCGGATCTACGCCGCGGTTTATACCGTCGGGGTGCTCCGACTCAAAGAGACGGAGAACAAGCTTGAAAAAGGTGAGATAACCACTGAAGAAGAGCTTTCCAAAGCAGTAGCAGCGGAAGTTACCGTTAAAAGCGACTATACCGGCAGCGGTGAGTACAAGCGCTACATCGCCGGTGAAGGGATCGCAATGCTCTATGGTGAATTTCTCAAAGGAGGCCAACGATGACCATTCAATTCACAGTCAATGGAAAAAGACATACGGTTGCCGTTGAAGGATCGGAAACATTACGAGGACTCCTCGTTCGACTCGGATACACCAACGTTCGCGACAGCGATGACGGAGATGGGTTTGCCGGCAGCGATACGATTATCTTCAACGACCTTCCCGTCTATGCAAACTTGATGAACGCCCTCCAAGCGGACGGCAGTGAGATCCTCACCGCCGATTCGATGGGAACAAGCCGGAGTTTGAACCCAATCCAACAGGCGATGGTCGATGCGGGAGTCGTTCAGAGCGCCTACAACGCCCCCCAGGCGGCGTTGCTGCTCACCTGGTTATTGGAGCATGAACCCAATCCAACGCGCGAGCAGATCAAAGAGGTCTTAAGCGGAATCTATATCCGCGATGCTGGCTATGAGCACTACTACCTGGCAGTGCAACTTGCCCGGGAGTTGATCGAGTTTGGCAAATACAAGACTCCAATCAGTCCCACGTTCCGCGATCACCTCGACTATATCGGAAAGCCCAAAGGCAAAGTGGACGGACCGACGCTCGTTGCCGGTGAAGCGGCGTTCGTTGAGGACCGAGTTCAACAAGGCTTCTACTCGATGGCGATCCTTCGAAGCCCCCACGCGATGGCGTATATCAATGCGATCGATACGAGCAAAGCCGAAGCTTTAGAAGGGGTTATTACCGTCATCACCCACAAGACGGTACCCGATGTGTACTACATGCAGGCGGGCCAAGGAAACCCCGAACCCAGTCCGTATGATCGCAAGCTGATGAACCAAAAGGTTCGGCACGTCGGTGACCGCGTTGCCGCAGTCGTTGCCGAAACTCTTGAGATCGCCCGCGCAGCGTTGAAGCTGATCGAAGTTGAATACGAAGTACTCAAGCCGGTTTTCACTGTCGAAGAGGCGATGGCTGAAGGCGCAAGTGTCGTTCATAACTCGGTGGCCGAATATGTCGTCGGAGCTCCCGATGATATCGAAGCCTACAACAAAGGTGCTGACCCCCGCGACGGAAAGGTTGTCTATCAATTCCCGCTGCACGGTGATATTCGAAGAAACATCGCCAGTGCCGCCCACGGACAAATCGGGGATGTTGAAAAGGGGTTTGAAGAAGCAGATCTGGTGATCGAGCGAACCTATCAAACAAACCAAATCCAATGTACTCCCCTGGAACCCCACTTGTGCTACGCGAAAATCGATGGGGGAAGACTCGTGGTGCACGCCTCAACGCAGGTTCCCTACCACGTCCGGCGAATCGTTGCCCGGGTGTGTGAGATTCCTGAGCACAAAGTTCGCGTGATCAAGGAGCGAGTTGGCGGCGGGTATGGATCGAAGCAGGATATCCTCGTCGAGGATCTTGTCGGCTACGCAACTTGGTTAACCGGCAAACCGATCTACTACCGCAACACCCGCGAAGAGGAGTTTATCGCAAACTCGACTCGCCACCCGATGCGCCTGACCGTCAAGCTCGGGGCAAAGAAAGATGGAACGCTCACCGCAGTGTACATGGATGTTCGGGCAAACACCGGACCGTATGGAAACCACTGTTTGACTGTTCCTATGAACGCCTGTTCTAAAACCTTGCCGCTTTTGAAGTGTGACAACATGAAGTTTGATATCTACACCTACTACTCCAACATCCCACCAACCGGTGCGTATCAAGGCTATGGTGCCCCGAAGGGCAGTTACGCCTTGATGACCGCCCTTGGGGAGTTGGCAGCTGAGCTAGGTGTCGATTACTACGAAGTCGTCGATAAGAACAAAGTTGAATCGGGCTACATGCTCGAGATCCTTCGCGGCCTCGGAGAAGGACGGGAAGGTAAGGTTGTTCCCGTCGGCTCCTGCGGCCTTGGGGACGCGATTGCCCAAGGGGCAAAGATGATCGACTGGGGCAAGAAAGAAGAGGGACCCGGTGGGGATTGGAAAGTCGGAAAGGGCTTTGCGATGATCCAACAGGGCAGTGGTCTTCCCGGCCTCGATCATGGAAACGCCTGGGCAAAACTTCTGCCGGACGGAACGTTCCAGCTCTTTACCGGTGGGGCGGATATCGGAACTGGATTGGATACGATCCACGCTAAGATCGTGGCCGAAGGCCTCTGTGTTCCGATGGATCAGATCACCATTGTCAGTGGCGACACCGACAGTTGTCCCTTTGACACCGGAGCTTATGCATCCTCGGGAACCTACTTCAGCGGAAACGCAACGTACTACGCGATCGAAGATCTGAAGCGAAACATCCTTGATGAGGCAGCGTATCAACTCGGGGAGAAGATTGAGGATCTCTCGCTTCGAGCACCGGGGGAGGTGTACTCAAATAAGAGCGGAGCAACGCTCTCCTTCGCCGTCCTCGGTCACACCGCCTTAGGTGGGCTGGGCCGCGGTCAGGTGATGGGCAAAGGCTCCTTTACCACTGAGCACAACTCGATCCCCTACGGAGCTCACTTCGCTCAAGTTGCGGTGAACACCCGAACCGGGCAGATCAAGGTTGATAAGTTCTACGCCCTGCAGGACGCAGGAACCCCGATCAACCCTGAAATGGCGTTGTGCCAGATGTATGGAGCGGCTTTGAAGTCAATTGGACATACCCTCTATGAGGATATGACGATCGATGAGAAGGGGTACATTCAAAACGCCCGCTTAGGCGACTATGGAGTACCGATGATCACCGAACAGCCGGAAGACTTTAAGGCAATTCTCATCGACGTGGACGATGAAGTTGGGCCCTACGGTGCCAAATCAATCAGTGAAATTGCGACCAACGGAGCAGCACCGGCGATCGCAATCGCAATTCATGATGCAGTAGGAGTTTGGATGAGGTCATGGCCATTCACTCCCGAGAAGCTTCTCAAGGAGATGGGTAAGTTCTAACTTTCTTGAATGCAACAAACTGCAACAAATTTCTGGACAATGATATTCCACCATGGTAGAGTATTATTGTCCGGATTTTTTTTCGGAACAATACCACGGAGGCTGCCTGAATGAAAGACAAAACCGCAATCAAAACAATGATCGAGAAGCTCAAAACGCTGAAGAGCGAAGGGATGTATCTCGACGACTTCTTCCTGACCTGGGACAAAACCGATGACGAACTTGCCGCAGTGTTTCAAGTCGCCGAAATTCTCCGCTCGATGCGGGAAGCGAACATCTCGCCCAAGGTGTTTTCAAGCGGCATCGGAGTCTCAAACTTCCGCGACAACTCAACGCGAACTCGCTTCAGCTTTGCCAGTGCGTGTAACTTACTCGGCTTGGAGATCCAAGATCTTGATGAAGAGCAGAGCCAAATTGCCCACGGTGAAACCGTTCGCGAAACCGCCAACATGATCAGCTTCATGGCGGAGGTAATCGGTATTCGCGATGACATGTATATCGGCAAGGGCCACACCTACATGAAGGAAGTTGCCGCTGCCGTTCAAGAGGGGTTTGACCAAGAGGTCTTAGAACAGCGCCCGACCTTGGTTAACTTGCAGTGCGACATCGACCACCCGACTCAGTCGATGGCGGATATGCTTCATGTGATCAACCACTTCGGTGGAGTTGAGAACCTCAAGGGCAAGAAAGTTGCGATGACGTGGGCGTACAGCCCCTCCTACGGCAAACCGCTTTCCGTACCGCAGGGGATCATCGGTCTCTTCACTCGCTTCGGAATGGAGGTCGTCCTGGCCCACCCCGAAGGGTATAACGTAATGGAAGAGGTTGAAGAGGTCGCCAAGAAGAACGCCGAATCCAATGGTGGGTCCTACAAGCGCGTTGATACGATGGCCGAAGCGTTCAAGGATGCCGACATCGTCTACCCGAAGAGCTGGGCCCCCTTTGCAGTGATGGAAGAGCGAACCAAGATCGTCGAGCACAACGACCAAGCTGCGTTGAAGGAACTGGAGCAACAGTGCTTGTTGAACAACGCCAAGTTTAAAGATTGGACGTGTACCGAAGAGCTGATGGCCACCACCAAAGATGGCAATGCCCTTTACATGCACTGTCTGCCCGCCGACATCACCGGAGTTTCCTGCAAGGAAGGGGAGGTCGAAGCCTCGGTCTTTAATCGCTACATCGTTCCGCTCTACAAAGAAGCAAGCTACAAGCCGTACGTCATTGCGGCGATGATCTTCCTCGCCCGCTTTGAGGACCCGGTAGCGAAGCTGGAGGAGATCCTCGAAAAAGGAAAAAAACGCGTCAAATAAACGCAAAAAGCACGCCTGTGAACAAGGAGCCGAAAGGCTCCTTGTTTCAGTATCTAGCGGTTCTCAACAAACTGAATCCGAACTCCGTTGGGATCTTCGATGTAAAAGAAAATGATCGATTCAACGGGGGAGAAGGGCCCGGCAACAACATCAACATCTTTGACCTTTAGTTCATTGATCTTTGCTTCTACACTCGCAACCTCAAAACCGATTGAGATCCCTTTGCCGATTGTTTCATGCTTTCCGTGACCGTGTTGGATGAGTTCGACTGTTGTTTCACCACTACCCATGAAGGCGATCTTGGTTCCATCGGGGTTGTTAAACGTCGAAGCAACTTCGAGTCCAACGATATCTTGGTAAAATGCAACACTCTCTTCAACGTTTGAAACACTGATCGTTGTCCATAAGAATTTCATATTCTTTCTCCTATTGTTTGAGCGGCGAGATAGGCGGTACTGCACGCCGCTTGAATATTAAAGCCGCCACTTTCTCCATCATAGTCGAGAATCTCGCCACAAAAAAAGAGGTTTGGCGTAATCCTTGATTCCATTGTTTTCCGATTCACTCCTGCAAGTTCAACTCCACCGGAGGTAACCATCGCAGCCTTAAAGCCCTTAGTTGCAGTGACGGTAAATGATAATCCACCTGCAATACTACAAAGGAGCTTTCGCTCCTCCTTCCGAAGGGTTCCGCCCTTGCGGGTGTGATCAAGGTTTGCTCGGTTGCAGATCTCCTGAGCCAACATTGTTGGTATTTTCAGCTCTTTGATGATCGTTGAGAGTTGTTTCTTGGGCAGAGTTAGTAAGCGTTCTTCTAGGAGATGAGGTTCGATGAGCTGAATCGAAAGTTCATCACCTTTTTTGAGATCTCGAGAACGATTGAGGATACCCGGGCCACTGAGGCCGTCATGGGTGAAGAGAAGATCTCCGACGGTAGTGGTTCCCAAAGCCGTGATGGGAATGGTTCTAAGAGATATGCCACTGAGGTGAGCGGTTTTCTCTGCGGTGAGCAGGGGAACAAGGGCGGGCTTGGGGGAAACGATCGGGTGCCCCAGAGCTTTAGCCAAGGTATATCCGCTGCCGTCACTGCCAGTCGTTGGATAACTCATCCCACCGGTTGCCAAGCAGACCAATCGAGCAGTGAATGTTGTTTCGTTGGTTTCCACGGAAAAAGCATCTTCTTCCTTGGTGATTTTTAGAACTTGGCAATTGATCATCATCTCAGCCTTACTATGAGCAAGGAGATTTGAAAGGATCGTTCGGGCACTCAGTGATGCAGGGAACACATGTCCATCTTCTCGAATCGTCAGGCTCACTCCGCGATCTTCAAACCACTTCATCAAATCATTACCGGTGAAGGCAAGCAGGGAGGGGGTAAGAAAGTTCTGCATCGCCTTACTTGGGAAGTGGGTAAGCAGTTCTCTCGGCTCGAGGTCGTTGGTGATGTTCGCCGCTCCTCCGCCGGTGATAAGGAGTTTTTTGCCCAGGGAGTTTGCATGATCGAGGAGAAGAACCTTGGCCTTTGGAAGGTTTGCTGCCAAGAAGAGGCCGGCAACCCCTCCGCCGATGATGATTAAATCATACATATTTCGTTTTTTGTCTATCTCCATATCTTGCGGTTTCTCCCCACTCAGAGTATCACTGAAGCATGAAAAAGATTCTATGGGTAACCATTATGACTTTTCTCATACTCACGCCCGCTTTTTCCGTTTCAAGCGGGCTGGAGTTTAATGCACTCTACCACTCGATTGACCGCACGGTGCACTATGATAATCCCAACTATACTACCCAACACATCAAGGGAAGTGAACTCGATCTTCGCCTCAGTGTAAAAACCCTTATCGGATACTCCTACGGGCTCTCCTTCTATGGCGGAGGATTAAAGCCCTTGAGCCTCAAAGTCGATGGTTCTTCAGTGGATCTGAGTGGCAGTGGTTGGTCGTGGTATTTTGGGGCGAACAATATCTTTCTCTTTGACTTGGATTACTTCTCACAGCTTGAACTCACAATCGGGTACGATAGTGCGTTTCAAACCGTCGGCCATGCAGAAGCTCGGCTCGATACTGCTCGGGCTTCACTCAAGTACAACCTCCTCGATTGGGAGGGGTACTTCTTCTCCTTCGGTCTGGAGTATTCATACCCCATTTTTGGTCGGATCATCGACTACCAAGACAGCGACTACTCAACTCAGTTTCTCTCAACCGGAAAAGGGTCAATCGCGCTCTTAGTCGGGATCGGACTTCAAACGTTGTGGTAGGATCGGTACCAATTTACAAAGGAGGTCAGCCCTTCTTTGATCGTGGTGGTGATCGTAACGCCAAAATCTTTTTGTAAATCAGCAACATCGGCGTAGGTTTGATACACATCCCCTTGCTGCATCGGGGCCATCTTTTTGCGGGCTGTCTTGCCGATGACCTCTTCCAAGGTTTCAATGAAGTGGGAGAGCCGGGTGGGGTTGTTGTTTCCGATATTGTAGATCTTCGGTCCATCGGGGTTTGGATGAGGAATTAGGTGGAGCAGGGCGTTTACTACATCATCGATGTAGGTGAAATCGCGCCACATATCTCCGTTGTTGTACACTTCGATCTCTTCATCGTTGAAGATCTTCTCGGTAAAGGAGTAGTACGCCATATCCGGCCTTCCCCATGGACCATACACAGTAAAGAATCGAACCCCTGTTGTCTTGATTGAATAGAGGTGTTGGTAGGTATGGGCAAACAACTCATTCGCTTTCTTTGTTGCAGCATATAAGCTGACCGGCTCATCGGTTCGATCTTGGGTTGAGTAGGGGATCTTTGTATTTTTACCGTATACCGAGGAGGAGGAAGCGTACACGAGGTGCTCGACTCGGTGACGTCGGAGTGTTTCGAGGAGATTCAGAAACCCCTGGATATTGGAAGCGATATACGCATCAGGGTTATCGATCGAGTAGCGGACTCCCGCTTGGGCTGCCAGGTTGATCACGTGAGTGATCGGGTGGCGAGTAAAGATGGTTTCAAGCTTTGCTTTATCAACTAAGTCAACGTTGTAAAAGGTAAAGTTTTCGCAACCTAAGAGTTTGAGGCGATTGCGTTTGAGCTGTACATCATAGTAGGCGTTCATGTTATCGAGACCGATAACTTTACACCCCTGCTCCAGCAGCGCTTTGGCTAGGTGAAAGCCGATAAAACCGGCTACACCGGTAACGAGATATTTTTTTGTAGAATCAAGAGGTATCATAGCTTCATTGTAGCTAAGAAGTGGGATTGATTAAAGATAGGTGAGCATGAAAAAGGTGGACCAAGTGGTCCACCTTTGGGTAATCAACGATCGTTAGGGTTACAGTGCTCCGAAGAAGATCTTCAAGACAAAGAGACCAAAGACGACCCATGTCATGCCACTAATTTCTTTACCCTTCTTAGCAAAGAGCTTGAGAAGAACGTAGGAGATAATTCCGAACATGATACCTTCGGCGATCGAGTAGGCAACAACCATGAAGATGATCGTTAAGAACGCGGGAATCGCTTCGGTCATATCGTTCCAGTCAATGTCCTTAACCGGGGTCATCATGAAGACACCAACAAGGATCAAGGCCGGAGCGGTTGCTACGCTTGGAATCGAGCCAAAGAGTGGTTCGAGGAAGAGGGAAGCAACGAAGAGAACGGCAACGGTGAGTGCAGTCAATCCGGTTCGTCCGCCTTCGACAACACCGGCCGAAGATTCGACGAATGTCGTAATGGTGGAAGTTCCGAGGATTGCTCCGACAGTGGTTCCGACTGCGTCTGCGAACAATGCTTCTTTAACGTTTGGAATTGAGCCATCTTTCTGAATCATGTCAGCTTTCGTTGCACAACCGATCAGCGTTCCAACCGTATCGAACATGTCGACAAAGAGGAAGGTGAACATGACAACGACGAAGTCGAGGCTGAAGATTGATTTGGAGAACTCAAGGGGGAAGAAGTACGGTGCGGGGGGGACATACTTACCACCGCTGTATTGGGTGATTCCGAGAGGAATTCCAATGAGGGTAGTAATGATGATACCGATAAGCAGTGCTCCGTTAACTTTGAAAGCTAAGAGAATTCCGGTGATTAAAAGCCCGAGCATCGCCAAGCCTGCACCACCCTTGAACCATTCGGGGCTGAGGGCAACGAGCGTTGCACCATCACCTTGGATGATTCCAGCGTTCTGCAAGCCGATAAAGGCAATGAAGAGGCCTATACCGACCCCGATTGCTTTTTTCAAGTTAGCGGGAATACTGTTGATAATTGCTTCGCGGATGTTTACGAAGGTCAAAATGATGAAGATGATACCTTCAACGAAGACCGCCGTAAGGGCGAACTGCCATGAATAACCCATACCAAGGACAACACTAAACGCGAAGAATGCGTTCAGGCCCATTCCGGGAGCCAAGGCGAAGGGTAGGTTTGCCATCAGGGCCATAATCAATGTGGCGATGGCGGATGAAATTGCCGTTGCCGAAAAAACTTTCGAGAACGACATTCCAGCGGCAGACAGAATGTCCGGGTTGACAACCAAAATGTAAGCCATGGTGAGGAACGTTGTAATTCCTGCCATGATTTCCGTTCTGACGGTCGTTTTTCGTTCAGTAAGTTTGAAAAACTTGTCCATCTATTCGCTCCTTGCAGATGTTTTGATACCCTCATTCTACCGCATCAAGCGGAATAAATACAGATAAATCATAAAAAATGTCCTTAAAAACGCGAAATTTGGTGTATTCGGAAGTTTGTTGACAAAAATTGATAAATAGTTAATTTTGACACTTCACAAGTATTGGTTTACTCAGAGTTGAAAGGGCGAAGTGACGAGATTTGTGCAACAAAGTTGTTGCAAGATAACCTCAGTTTGAGCTGTGTTGCAGAGGTTGCAACAAAAATAGCGTGAATTACTCGGCGTAAAGATGAGAAAGTGTTTGTTTTTACCTTGAAGATGAACAGCGACATGCTACACTATAAGGTACCATATGGAGGCTCGGATGGACAAAAAGAAGTTGCAAGACCTTATCGCAGTCAGTGCACGGCGAGCGATGGCAGATCTGTGCGTAACGAACGCCCATATTCTGGATGTGTTCAACAAAGAGTGGTTTGAGGCGGATCTCTTAATAGCCGAGGGGTATATCGCCGGCTATGCTCCAAGCGGAGAGGGAACGGCGAAGAAGATCGTTGACGGCGGGGGGCGATTCCTCATCCCGGGGCTGATCGACAGCCACGTCCACATTGAATCGAGCCATGCCACCCCCGAGGAGTTCTCTAACCTTGTTGTCCCGCATGGAACCACTACTGCGATCGTTGATCCGCATGAGATCTGTAATGTAAGCGGATTGGATGGCCTTCACTACATGCTAGATGCAAGTAAGGATACGGCTCTGCAGGCGTTCTTTGTCGTTCCATCCTGTGTTCCCTCGGTAAGCTTCGAACACGCCGGTGCGGTCATTACCGCCGAAGATATTGCAAGCGTGATGGATCATGAACGGGTCGTCGGCCTAGGTGAGATGATGGACTATCCGGCGGTCATCGGAGCGGAAGATCTGGTGATCGATAAGATCATGGTGGCCAAGAACGCAAAGAAGGTAATCGACGGACACAGCCCGGCAGTCTATGACTCTGATCTGGATGCGTATGCGGCAAGCGGAGTTAAAACTGATCATGAGTGTGAGACCCCCAGTGAACTGCGCGATCGGATCCGAAGGGGTATGTATGTTCACTTACGAGAGGGCTCGGCGTGTAACAACGTGCTCCCACTTTTAGGTGGAGTCGATTCAAAGAACAGTCAACGCTGCTGTTTCTGTACCGATGATCGCCAGCCGATCAGTATCATTGAAGAGGGGCAGATCAACAACAACATTCACATCGCAGTGGGTGATGGCCTCGATCCAATCGAAGCGATCTGCATGGCCACGATCAACTCTGCCGATTGTTATGGCCTCTCCGATCGTGGGGCGATCGCCCCGGGACGGCGAGCAGATTTCTGCCTTGCCGAGGATATCGTTGAGTTTAAGATGCACCAAGTGTACGTCGGCGGTGAGCTTGTTGCTCAAGAGGGGAAGATCCTCAAGCCGGCAACGGCAAAGAAAGATGAGCGCGTCGCTTCAAAGATGAATATCAAAGATTTTTCCATTGAAAAACTTGCCCTGCCTTTGAAACACAACCGTGTTCGAGTTATCGACATCGTACCCGGAGGGGTCGTCACCAATCAGGGTGAAGCGTTTGTAAAGCTTGAGAAGGGCCTTTGGGCGCATGATTCCAACCAGGATGTGATCAAGCTTGCCGTTGTCGAGCGCCACAAGGGCTTGGGAACCGTCGGCGTCGGTCTCATCCGTGGCTTCGGTCTTCGGAAGGGGGCGATTGCCTCAACGGTCGGTCATGACTCCCATAACCTCATCGTTGCCGGGGATAACGATGAAGATATGGCCAAAGCGGTCGAACACCTCATCGCTGTTGGCGGTGGGATGACGGTGGTCCAAGATGGGAAGGTTTTGGCAACGCTGGAGATGCCGGTTGCCGGGCTCATCAGCTATGAGAAAGGTGAAGTCATCGCCCAGAAGCTTCAGTTACTGCACGATAATGCGACTGAGCACTTGAATGTGAAGCCCGATCTTGATGCGTTTACCACCCTGAGCTTCATGGCTTTGGTGGTAATTCCCTTCTACAAGCTTACCGATATGGGCCTCTTTGATGTCGGATCTTTCAGCTTTGTTGATCTCGAACTTGATTAATAGATAATCGTCTGGCCGTTAATCTCGGTTACGGTTAGTTGAGTATCGTATAAGGTGGTCAAGAGTTCGCTTTTGACCACCTTATCTTTTGCTCCATAGTCGATCAGTGAGCCATTTTTTAACAACACAATGTCACTGGCGAGTTCATACGCAAAGTTTGCGTCATGGGTGGTGAAGATCAGTGTTTTTCCCTCAGAGTGCAACTGCTGAAGAAGGGTAAGGATATTTCTTCGATTTGCCGGATCCAAACTGGAAGTTGGCTCATCAAGGAGGAGCAGCTCCGACTCTTGAGCGATCGCCCGAGCAAGGAGCAACAGCTGTTGCTCGCCCCCTGAAAGAGCGGTAATCATGCGATGTTCGAAGCCTGAAAGACCGACCTTTGCCAACGCCTCATAGGCGATTAAGGCATCTTCACTGGTCGGAGAGCTCATGGG
>CAYUHP010000008.1:20487-29714 GCA_964444595.1 uncultured Sphaerochaeta sp.
GAAAGGATTACGACAAAGATGATCGCTCCAAAGAAGCTTGTCAGTAAGCCAATCGGAATTTCCGTGGGAAGCACGGTTCGTCCGAGGGAATCACAGAGTAGCAAAAAGAATGAACCCATGATCATCGAAGCGGGAAGGGAAAAAGTCGCCTCACTGCCAAAGGTTTTTCTGGCGATGTGGGGGGTGATTAAGCCAACCCAGCCGATCAGGCCGGTAACGCTGATCGTAAATGTAGTTCCTACCGTAGCGACAAAGAGAAGGATCATTCGCTGACGCTTGGGGTTCAAGCCGAGGGAGAAAGACGTTTTCTCATTGATCGACAGAAGATTAAGGGTAAAACGGTTCAAGTAGAGGATGATGAGGGCCACTGTTATTACTACCAAAGTCGGAATGATTGAACGCCATGAAGCGTTCCACAATCCGCCCATCATCCAAAAGGTAATGTCCTGAAGGTCCTTTGTCGGTTCGGCAACAAGCTTGATAACGCCCAGAGCACTGGAGAACAAAGCCGATACTGCGATTCCTGCCAGGACCAAGCGAAGTAGTGCTCCGCCAAAGCGAAAGCGCTTGGCGAGCAGATATGAGAAGAGGAGCCCTAAGAGCCCGAAGACCATTGCCGAGATTTGAACAGCCAGACTCGTTGCATTGGTGAAGACGATTACAGCAGCTGCTCCAAACGCCGCTCCTTGGCTCACTCCCAGAAACCCCGGTTCGACAAGGGGGTTGGCGAAGAGAAGCTGAAAGGTAAAGCCGCTGGAAGCGAGCATCGCCCCCGCGGCAAGGGCGAGGACGATTCGCGGAAGACGAATGTTGATCAAGATCGTTTGGGCGATCGAGTCATGAAAAAAGAGCGACGGGGCAGTAAAGCCCGCTTTTGGATAGCGTCCCACAAAGAGGGAAAGGACACCAAAGAGCACGCTCAACAACAAAAGGATGGAGAGCGTGATCATTTGGGAGCGTTTGCGTTTTTGATAATCGTTCATCGGTTGGTTTTAATCGATTGGTTAAATCGGACTACAAGTTCATCGAGCAGGGCTCGATCCTCGATTCCATAGAAATCTTTGTAAAAGGAACGAATCTCCGCTTCTAGGTCCAAATCAGCAAAGAGTTCGGGGTGGATCGTCTTGGCAAGCCATTGGGCACCGAGTATCCAGGAGGCAACCGGCTGGATATAGTTCATCACATCCGAGGGACTAGCATACACTTGATCGTTTTGTACCGCAAAGAGATTACTCCAAACCGGTGAGTTGTAGATTGCCTCTTGGTAGATTGAAGCAGGAGTGTTGTAACTGACGGTAACGACGATATCGGGGTTCCATGACGCGATCTGTTCAACGTTTACGGTCGACCATCCATTCGCCGCTTTGTTCGATCCCTTCCACACCGCCTTTCCTCCGACTAACTCCACAACCCACGTTTGAAGCCACGCATCAGGGGCGATCTTGAAGGTGTAGGCGTTATCAGAGCGATCACCTTGAAGAAGGAGCACAGTTGGTTTTTGTTCTGCCGGTACGGTGCTGACTCGTCTTTGGAGCAGATCGATTCGTTGTTGGTACAGCTCAAGGAGTTGATGAGCGCGCTCTTCATCGCCGAGCAACTTGCCCAGCTCAACGAGCTCGGTTTGCCACTCATCCCACGTTTCTAGACTCATCGTGAAGTTCTTTACTCCAACTTGATCGAGCTTTCGCCCCATACTTTCAAAGTGAGTTGCTTTGAGCAAGATCAAGTCACTTTGCTTGGTGATTAACTCTTCGACACTGGCGTTTTGATCCAGGCGGCCCCCGGCATCAATCTGAGGCCATACAAGGGAGAAAAAGTCTCCCAAGCCTTGGTCGGTTTTGGAGAGACTGAGCTCCGCTTGCTGGGCTTGAGGAAATAAGAAGAGGGCGTGGGCGGGCATCAGTGCAGCTTTGGCGGCAACAAGAATCTTCTGTGGGACTTGATCTAAGGTAATCGTTCGTCCGTTTGCATCGGTGGCTGTTAAGAGGTCACTCTTTGTTTGAGCTTCGCTTACCGGCATAGCGGCAAGTAGAGATGTAAGAAATACGATCGTGAGAATGAGCAGTGTGCGTTTCATTGGGGGCTCCTTGTTCTTCTTGTAGGGTACCATTATGTTTTTGAAAACACAATCGAAAGTTTTCCATTTTATAATTGACTGCATAATGGGGCGGGAGTAGACTCAACGTATGGCTTCCCCCCTGTTCGAAGAACTTAAAGCCTCCCTTGATGCCCTTGGTGCTTCCACGGTTGCCGTTATCGGCAGCGGTGGAAAAACAAGCATCATCATGGGCTTGGCCAAGGTACTCAAGGAGAAAGGAGTGTTGATTACAACAACAACTCACTTGGCCGCTCCAATCCATGTTGACTACTCGGTGGATGAGTGGGTCAGTGATCCGAATGCTCAGGTCCACGTTGGATTGGGCAAGCGCGTGCTTTGGGCCAAAGAGGGAGCGAAGCTTGGTCCGGTAAACCAAGACCTTCTTCAAGAAGCCAGTGCTTTTGGAGGATATACCTTCATCGAAGCGGATGGGGCGAGGGGAAAACCGTTTGCGTTTCACCATGAAACGGAACCGGTTATTCCCGCTTGGGTCGATTGCGTCATCGCAGTAGTGGGCTTGGGAGGAATCGGCAAGCCGTTGAATGAAGAGACGTTTCATCGCGAAGGGGAGTATCGCCGCGTAACCGGGTCAAAAGAAACGCAGATCAGCATGGACACCCTTGGTGCCTTGCTCGCTCACCCAAGCGGTATTTTGAAAGGAACGATCGGCCATCCAACGATCTTGGTGTTTACTCAAAGCGACTTGGTCAGCCCTGCCTTGGCCGAAGAGGCATGGAACGTTGGTCGAAAGCATGGTAGATGTGTTGCGGTTCTCTGTGGAACCACTCGAGGTAATGAATGAATATATTTGAAACAGCTGCTCAGTTGCACGCGCAGAACACCCCCTTTGCGTTGGTGACGATCACAAAAAGTGTCGGCTCGACCCCGCGCAGTCAAGCCCACATGATCGTCAAAGAGGATGGTAGTACGATCGGAACCGTCGGTGGGGGAATTGCTGAGTTTACGGTCATCGAAAAAGCAGTCGAAGCGATCGCCAAGCGAATAAGTACCAACGTCGATGTTTCGCTTGCCGTAACGGACGGCCATGCCTGCGGCGGGGCCCTTGCATTCTTCGTTGATGTTGTTGCACCGAAGCGGCGCCTGCTACTCTTCGGCGGCGGTCATGTAAATGAGCAGATCGCCAAACTCGCCTCGGGGTGCGGGTTTCGCATTGAAGTCATTGAAACCCGGGCCGAATACGCAACAAAAGAACGATTTCCTTCAGCCAGCCGATGTTACATCGGACCGACAGTAGAGGAAGCGATGAAGGACCTGATCATTGATTCCGATTGTGCCCTTGTCATTGCAACGCATGGTCTGGATAAAACGGTGCTCGAGCGGGTGATCACCTCCTCGGCAGCTTATATCGGAATGTTGGGTTCCCGAACCAAAGTGAACGCCTATCGAAGGTATTTGGAGTATGAGCGGAAGGTTGCTGTCGACCACTTCTACAGCCCTATCGGCCTTGATATCGGCTCGCAAACACCCGAGGAGATCGCCCTTGCGGTCGTTGCCGAGGTGATGATGGTAGTGCATCGCCGCGATGGGCAGAGTCTGAGTAAGAAAGCAGAAAACCTTGTTGTCGTCCGAGGGGCGGGCGATTTGGCAACGGGAGTGATTGTTCGCCTTGTGAAGGCGGGGTATCGAGTGTGTGCGTTGGAGGTTGAAGAACCAACAACGATCCGTCGGACCGTTGCTTTCAGTGAAGCGATGTACCGCGGTGAAGTAACCCTCGATTCCGTTACGGCTCGGAGAGTCGAGACCGATCAAGAAGCTAAAACCCTCCTTGATCAAGGATACGTGGCAGTGGTTGCCGATCCCGAAGGAACGATGATCGGACGACTGCGCCCCTTTGCGGTCGTCGATGCGATCATCGCAAAGAAAAATCTCGGGACCACGATCGCAATGGCCCCGCTGGTCATCGCCCTCGGTCCCGGCTTTGAAGCCGGAGTTGATTGTGATCGGGTGATCGAAACAAAACGCGGCCATTTTCTGGGTCGGGTCATTGAAGTGGGGTTTGCCGAAGCAAATACCGGTGTTCCCGGCCTTGTCGGAGGCGTTGATAAAAAGCGGGTTCTTCACGCCCCGAGTAACGGGGTCTTTGTTCCAAAGAAGCAGATCGGGGATCTGGTAAAGAAAGGCGATCTCATCGCCCTCATCGGCGGTGTTGAACTCACCGCTTCGATCGACGGAGTAGTGCGAGGAATCTTACATGAAGGACTTTCGGTTCCCGAAGGGTTTAAAGTGGCCGATATCGATCCGCGAGCCGATCAGTCGTACTGTGAAACAATCAGCGATAAGGCGAGGGCGTTGGGTGGGTCGGTCCTGGAAGTAATCAGCGGATATCGAGCGAAGGGGTTTGTATGAACAAAATTGCCTTAACTTCTTTTTCAACGTTTGGGGGCTGTGGGGCAAAGCTCACTCCCGCGCTTCTCGATAAGGCGCTTTGCGGCCTCGTTCAAGAGTACAACCCCAATGTGCTCAGTGATTTCAATCACAGCGAAGATGCGGGAGTCTATCGACTCACCGATGATCTGGCGATCGTTCAAACGGTGGACTTCTTTCCACCGGTGTGTGACGATCCCTTTTTGTTTGGTCGAATTGCTGCGGTAAATGCGCTCAGCGATATCTATGCAATGGGGGCGACGCCGATCACCGCAGTGAGTATCGTTGGCTTTCCCGAAGGTACCTTGGAGGACTCCTACCTCACGCTCATCTTAGAAGGAGCACTGGATGCATTGGGCGAAAGTTCAGCTGTCTTACTGGGCGGGCACAGTGTCAAGGATGGGGAGCTGAAGTTCGGTCTCTGTGTAAACGGGATCGTAGATCCCAAAAGAATCTGGTCAAACAATCAAGCTCAAAGCGGAGATCTTTTGATTCTCACCAAGGCGCTGGGTTCCGGGATCTTGCAAAACGTCATAAAGCAGGGAAAAGCTCAGGCGGAAGATGAAGAGCGAGTGTTGAAGGTTATGGGAAGATCGAATAAGCAAGCTGCCGAGATTCTTAAACAGTTTACCGTGCACGCCTGTACCGATGTCACCGGCTTTGGGTTGTTGGGCCATCTCAGCGAGATGGCGATCGATAATCCAAATGGCTTTGAAATCTTTTACTCAGCGCTTCCTTGGATGGAGCGAGTGGTGAAGTATGCCGAAGAAGGGTATATCCCCGGCGGTTCATATACCAACCGCGATCACCGCAGGAATGTAGTATCGAACCTTTCCGAGCTCAGTGAAACCCAACAGCTCCTCCTCTTTGACCCTCAGACCTCCGGCGGCTTGCTTGCCGCTCTTGCCCCCGATGAAGCTCAAGATGCCCTCAACGCCCTCTGCTCAGCCGGAGTTGAAGCGACGATCATCGGCCGAGTGTCCGATGAACTCAAAGCATTACGAGTAAGGGTGTAGAAGAGGATCTTTGTTCAAAGATTATGAGCTTACCTTGATACCAACCGCTCTTTATGGGTACTCTATCCACAGGAGCAATATCATGATGAGTCAAAGCGTGAAAGCGCGTATTAAGGCGCTGAAAGAGAGTTCTCGAGTCTTACGAGTGAGTCCCAATGAAGAGCGAATCGCCCTGCTTGAAGCGATCGCTATCGGCCTTACCCGTGATTGGCCGGCGATCCAAAAGGCCAATACGGAAGATGTCGCCGAAGCAAAAGCGAAGGAACTTGCTCCGCCTCTGATCAAGCGCTTGGTCTTCGACGAACAAAAACTTGCCGAAGTTATCCTCGGCCTCAACCAAGTCGCTGCCTTAGCCGACCCGATCGGGAAGGTCCTTCAAAGACGCCTCCTCGATGACGACTTGCTCTTGGAGCAGATCTCCGTTCCGATCGGAGTGATCGGGATGATCTTTGAATCAAGACCCGATGCTCTGGTTCAAATCGTTGGTCTTTGCATAAAGAGCGGGAACGGCATCATCCTCAAAGGTGGCAGTGAAGCGAAACGAACCAATAGTGCCTTGGTCGAATCGATCAAGAAAAGCAGTGAAGCCTCATCGATTGGATCGGCGTTTGTCACCCTCCTAGAGAGCCACGGTGATGTAAAAGAGATGCTGGGAATGAACGATGATATCGATCTTCTCATCCCCCGCGGATCCAATGAGTTTGTTACCTATGTGATGGAACATACCTCGATTCCCGTTCTGGGGCACAGCGACGGAATCTGTCACCTCTACATCGACAAGGAAGCGGATGTAAAAAAAGCTCTTCCCATCATCATTGACGCCAAGACGCAGTATCCGGCAGCGTGTAATGCGATCGAAACGTTACTGGTTCACCAAGACCTAGTTAGCTCATTCCTTCCAAAGGTCGGTTTGGCTCTCAAAGACGCGGGGGTAATCATCCACGGAGATACCCGTAGTTCAGAGGTAATCGAGTGTATCGCATTAAAGGAAAGTGATTACTACAACGAGTATCTTTCCCTTGAGCTAAATATCCGAGTTGTCGATTCCCTTCATGAGGCGATCGAGCACATTGAAACCTACGGCTCCCATCACACCGATGCGATCGTCAGTGAAGATCCTGAGGCGATAAAAACGTTCTTCTCTTCAATCGACTCGGCCGATATCTTTGCAAACTGCTCAACGCGCTTTGCTGATGGGTTCCGCTTCGGCTTCGGGGCGGAGGTGGGAATCTCCACAACAAAGATTCACGCCCGCGGCCCGGTGGGCCTTGATGGGTTGATGAGCAGTAAATACTTAGTCAACGGCTCGGGTCAGATCGTTGCCACCTACAGCGGCAGTGAAGCAAAAGAGTACCTCCACAAAGAACTTTCCACCGATGGACCTTCCTTGGTGCAAGGGGGAGCGACGTGAAACGTGAGTTTGGGAATGTAAAGCGAATCGTCGTAAAAGTTGGAACCAACCTTCTTTCTACAAAAGAAGGGATCGATGAGGGGTGTATCGACTCGATCGCCCAGCAAATTGCCACCCTGATGGCGAAGGGGTATCAAGTACTCCTTGTCTCCTCCGGGGCAATCGGGATGGGAGCGAAAGAACTGCGCCTCAAAGGCTCAGTGAAACAAACCGCCCTTCGCCAGGCGTGTGCTTCGATCGGTAATCCACTCTTGATGAGCTCCTACCGCCGAGCGTTTAAAAGCCACGATCTGATCTGCTCCCAAATCCTGCTCACCAGGCTGGATGTAAACAACCGCCGAACGTATGTGAACCTGCGCAACAGTGTTTCAACGTTGCTTGAGTTGGGTGTGGTCCCGATCTTCAATGAAAATGACGTTGTTTCGATCGACTCCCTCGGTTCCGCGTTTGGGGATAACGATCGGATGAGTGCTTACATCGCCAGTAAGATCGATGCCGAGCTTTTGATTATCCTTACCGATATTGATGGTCTGTACGATGCTGATCCGAAGAAAGACAAAGAAGCAAAGCTCCTAAGCGATGTTGAAACCCTCGATTCCACGATCCTCTCCTACGCCTCCGGGGCCGGGTCGACCCACGCCACCGGCGGGATGAAAACAAAGCTTTTGGCAGCGAAGATCGCTGCCGTTGCCGGCTGCGGAACGATCATCGCCAGCGGCTATGAGAAAGATAGTTTAGTGAGAGTCTTGGATGGCGAACCCTTGGGAACGTACATTCATCCCCTCAAAGCCCTCAGTCAGCGCCAAAGGTGGATCTTGAACAACTCCCATCAGGGAGTCATCGTCATCGATGACGGGGCCAAGGGTGCGTTGCTGAGAAAGAAGAGCTTACTGCCCAAAGGGGTTGTGCAGGTGGACGGAACGTTCGCCGAAGGCTCGATCGTCGAGGTCCGAACAGCTGACGGGTTTTCCTTTGCCAAAGCGGTATCCTCCTTTTCATCGGTTGATTTGCGCCAAGTTGTCGGTCATGACTCCTCCGAGTTCACCGCAATCTTGGGCAATGTGCACAAAGGAGTAATCTTCCGCCCCGAAGATATGGTATTCTTGGACGATGAGAACTAACTACCGAATCTATTCCGCCCAGGAGGTTCGCTCCTCATACGGAGTCAACCAACTGGCGATCGCCGTAATCGACAGCGGAAGTGCCGAAGAACTGATCTCGGCGATTGAGCTCTATCAAACCAGCCTGCCGATGGTTCCGCTCTTTGTGGTTACCCAAGACGGGCGCTTTGATCTTCCCCGCCTTCAAGAACTTTACCGCAACATCTCCGTGGTCGTGTTTACCGGTTCGACGTATATCGGTGAAAAGGTAAACGCTATTGCTTCGGTGTGTAATACCAACTACTTTCTTTTGACCCGTAGCGATACGGTCCTGGTAACGTTTGACGATGGACCTCTTCTTTCGTTGATGAGCCAAAGCGACCACCCGGTCATCGCTTCTTCGATCATTGCAAACGCCTACCGCGAGATCGTGCCCTGTCTTCGCTCGCCCAACCACTTTGAAACGATCCTTGATCCCCATTCATCCTTTCCTTCGATGGATCCCAAAACCCCCGATCACACCCTCTATCCCGTCATGGGCCTCGGCTTGTATGACCGAGCCCTCTTCCAACGCCTCCGGGGGTACGATGAGGAGATCCATAGCGATTACTTTCAGCTCTTGGATTTTGGAGTTCGAAGCTACCTCTTTGGGTACCGAATCACCCTGAGTCCCGATCTGTTGACTCAGTTTCCCAACCGCGAATCGATCATCGAAGATCGAAGCGAGCGAGTCGGTTTTGAGCGCTGTTATACAAAGAATCTTTCCATTCGACGAGTTAAGGGAAAGAACAAACGCAAGAAACCCCGAATCAACTATGACCGAGCGAGCTATCGCGGTGAGGTCAAAGAGCGCTTTCAATG
This sequence comes from uncultured Sphaerochaeta sp., assembly GCA_964444595.1. Classification (GTDB taxonomy): domain Bacteria; phylum Spirochaetota; class Spirochaetia; order Sphaerochaetales; family Sphaerochaetaceae; genus Sphaerochaeta. Next base: position 29,359 of record CAYUHP010000008.1, read on the forward strand.
GTTGCAGAAGATCGACTATGAGGAGTTGGTTACTACGTGGCCGCGATAATACGAAAAGCACTTATTCTTACGGTTCTCGCAACATTCCCGCTCTTTGCAGCGACAAATCCCTTCACCCTTCCGCTTAAGACGATCATCATCGATGCTGGTCACGGTGGCTACGATCCGGGAGCCACCCGCTACTTTGAAGGTGATTTTGTTGTTGAACGGGAGCTGACATTGGATATCGCTCTTCGCCTGGAAGCGTTGCTTGCCCAAAAAGAGCCGGAGTTGCACGTGGTGCTGACTCGGAGCGATGATACCTACCTGAGTTTGGAGGAGCGGGGCAGGATCGCCTATCAAACGATCCTCCGCCC
>CAYUHP010000008.1:29814-35586 GCA_964444595.1 uncultured Sphaerochaeta sp.
ATCAATCGGGGAGTGAAGGAGCAGGACCTCTGGGTGCTTAACGCAGCTCGGATGCCGGCGGTCCTGGTGGAGGTGGGCTTCCTCTCCAATGATGAAGAGGCAGCACTCTTGCTTCAAGATGCGTATCGCCAGCACCTTGCCCAAGTATTGCTCACCGCAATTCAGGCCCTCATCACGTAATCTTCGCCGCTTTCTTGCGGTGGGTGACTAAGATATCGATCTTCATCGCCTTAAGCTTCTCGGACAAGCTAACTTTGTAGATGTGCGGGTTGATTTGGCGCAAGTAACTCTTGTGGAACGTAGCCAAACTCTTCATCGCCCGCGCTTGGAGGGTTTTCAAGCACGGTTTGTCGCCGATTCGTTTTCCACCTTCCACAACCTTATTGAGCAACGGCTCGATGCGAGCATACCGCTCTTTCTTCATCTCGAAGAAGTCGGTTTCAGCAAATGGGTGGTAGAAGATGTAGTCTTTGCCGAGGGCGATCTCTTCATCAAAGCAGGTCACCAAATCGGCAAGAGCTCCGCCTTCACTGTCGTAGAAGCGGTAGACTTGCTTGATCCCCGGGTCGGTTGTTTTTTCAAAGGAGTTTGATACCTTCATCGTCGGAAGGAAGGTTCCGTCGGCGGTTTCTTTTGCGGCAAGCTTATAGACTCCGTTCAGCGAAGCTTGAGTGCCGCCGGTGACCAGATGGGTTCCGATCCCCCAGCTGTCGATCGGGACTCCGTCGTGGACGAGGGTTTGGATGATCTCCTCCGTTAAATCGTTGGATACAACGATAAAGGCATCTTCAAGGCCGGCATCATCCAAGCGCTTACGAATGACTCGGGGAAGGTAAGATAAGTCGCCGCTGTCGATTCGAACACCGATTGAGTTTCCTTTCTCCTTCTCCTCAAGACCGACGATGATTGCATTGTCGATTCCACTGCCTAGGGTATCGTAGGTATCGATGAGGAGGGTGGTCGAACCGGGGTAGAGCTTTGCATACGCTCGGAAAGATTCAAGCTCCGAATCAAAAGCCATCACCCAGGAGTGGGCCATCGTTCCCGAGACGGGGATATCGTAGATCTTTCCCGCCAGGGTGTGACTGGTGAGCTGACACCCACCGATAAACGCCGCCCGGCTCGCCGAAAGGGCCCCATCGGGGCCTTGAGCTCGCCTGAGACCAAATTCAAAGACCGATCCGCGCTTAGCAGCGAGCGCTACTCGGGAGGCTTTGGTGGCGATTAAACTCTGGAAGTTGAGTGTATTGAGCAACATTCCTTCGATCAAACTGGCGTCGATCATCGTTGTGTGGACTCGGAGTAGTGGCTGACCGGGGAAGACAACGGTCCCTTCTTCGATTGCGTAGACATCACCGCTGAAGCGGTACTCAGCAAGATATTCCAAAAACTCCTTACCAAACGTCCCCAACCCTTCTAAGTAGGCAAGGTCCTCCTCGTCAAAAGAGAACCCTTCCAGCTTATCGATGATATCGTGTAAGCCGGTAAAGAGGACGTATCCCCCCTCGAAGGGGTTGGTTCGATAGAACATCTCAAAGACGACTCGCGGATTGTTCTTCTCCAAGAAATACCCTTGAGCCATCGTCAATTCATAGAAATCAGTACTGAGTGCTGAGCGATGAGCCATTTATTAGCCTCCGATCCGGTCAAAGCCGGTGTAGGGCACAAGAGCCGGAGGGATGAGGATCGATCCATCTTCCTGTTGGAAGTTCTCCATGATCGCCACGATCGCCCGGCTGGTTGCCACTGCCGTCCCGTTTAAGGTGTGCACGTATTGGTTCTGCCCATCCTTGTCCTTGTAGCGAACGCGCAAGGATCGGCTCTGATAATCGGTACAGTTACTGGTGGAGGTTACCTCCCCGTATTCACCGCCCTCACCGCGACCGGGCATCCACGCTTCGATGTCAAACTTTCGGTATGCGGGGGCTCCGAGGTCACCGGTGCAGGTATCCACGACTTGATAGGCCAAGCCAAGGCCGGTGAAGATCTCCTCTTCGATCGCCAAGAGTTGGTCGTGGATCGCATCGGACTCTTCGGGCACGCAGTAGATAAACATCTCTACCTTGGAGAACTGGTGAACCCGGTACAAACCTTTGGAGAACTGGCCCGCCGAACCCGCTTCACGGCGGAAGCAGTGGGAGAGACCCGCCATCTTAATCGGCAAAGCAGCGCTGTCGAGGATCTCTTCGGCGTGATACCCACCAAGGGTGATCTCGGCGGTGCCGACGAGTGCAGTGCCGGTGCCCTCGAGGGTGTAGATGTTGGACTCCGGTCCGCGGGGATTAAACCCGATTCCCTCCAAGATCTCCTCTTTGGCGATATCGGGGGTGATGTATGGAGAAAAGCCGTGTTTGATGAGGATATCAAGTGCGTAGCGCTCAAGGGCCATCTGGAGGATGACCGCTTGGTTTTTCAGGAAGTAGAACTTCGGACCCGTTACCTTTGTTCCCGCTTCAAAGTCGATGAGGTCCAACTTCTCCCCAAGCTCGACGTGGTCTAGGGCTTTGAAGGAGAAGGAAGGGGGAGTACCGACTCGCTTGAGGATCGTGTTATCGGTATCCTCTTTTCCGACGGGAGCGGACGGGTGAGCGTAGTTGGGGATCTGTCGACCGAGGGTGAGGTACTCTTTTTCGACTTCGTTGAAGCGCTCTTCAACGTCGGCGATCTTTGTCTTGAGGTTTTTCCCCTCTTCGATCAACTGATTTCGAGTCTCGGCGTCGAGTTTACCCTTCATCTTCTGAGCGTTTTCATTGCGCTCGAAGCGAAGGGATTCGACCTCTTGAAGAAGCGCACTGCGCTCATCTTGGAGGGCGATAATCGCATCAAGGTCGATCTTCATCGAACGGTTCTTGATATTCGTTTCAATTTCGGCTCGGCGGCTCTTTAGTTCACGTAGGTCAATCATTATCTTCTCACTTCCTCTTAGTGTTGTTTGCTGCTTCTTCTTCAAGCTCTCTTGAGCGTTGAGCGGTCCTCTTCACTGCATCAATGACGGTCGTTTGGAGGTTTCCCTCTTTCAGGGCGGTGATCCCTTCAATCGTCGTGCCTCCGGCACTGGTAACTCGACTGATCAAATCCTGGGGGTGGAGTCCGCTCTCTTCGATTAAGGCGATTGCACTTTCGGCACTCTGGGCGGCGATCGTAAGACCGAGGGGGTAGGCGATTCCTTCACCCGCTCCGCCTAAGGCCAGGGAGTCGAGGAAGTGAAGGATGAATGCAACCCCCGATCCGCTGATCGCGGTAAAGCCGTCAAAGGAGCGCTCATCGAGGACGTGAAGGGTTCCAAAGCCAAGGGCAATTGCCTTTGCTTCCTCCAAAAACTCTTTACTCGCCTCAGAGTGGGCGGCTACCGCAGTAACTGATTTACGATATCGAGCGGCGATATTGGGCATATATCGAACGACTTCATTCGTTCCTAAGTTTGAAGCCAGCGTCGCGGTGGACACTCCGGCAGCGATGCTTATCCAACGCTTATCTTTAGAGCCGGAACTCACCAAGATTGGATAGATGCTGTCGAGGGTTTGCGGCTTGACCGCCAGAAGTAATAAATCGCTCGCTTGGACCAAGGAGGCGAGGGTGTCGGCAACTTTGAAGCGGGTGGTATCTGCCAAAGCACGAGCGCGCTCTGGATCGACATCGTACACAAATCCTTCATCATGCAAGGTTTGGGCAATTGCACTGCCCATGACACCGCAGCCGATAATTCCAACGTTTCTCATCTCTCCGACTCCCATTGGCGGTGGTGAAGTTCCCCCGTCCTCGTCAAGCTATCAAATCCTTTTTGCCGGTAGTACTCATACACGATTACCGCCACTGCGTTCGAGAGGTTTAAACTCCGGGCTTCAGATACCATCGGAATGCGAATGCAGCGCGATCGGTTCTTTGCCAAGAGCTCCTCATCCAGGCCGAGCGTTTCTTTTCCAAAGATAAAAAAGCACTCGTCGCCGTAGGATATATCAGCGTATGTTTGCTCCGCCTTCGTCGTTACGTAGTATACCTCTTTTTTCCCGTGTTCGTCAAAAAAAGCGGGAGTGTTGGGGTATTCGGTGAGCTTAAGGTACTTCCAGTAGTCCAAGCCGGCCCGTTTTACGTGTTTTTCCGTAAGCGTAAAGCCCAAGGGATGAACCAAGTGCAAACTCGTATCGGTAGCCGCACAGGTGCGGGAGATATTCCCGGTATTTTGCGGTATTTCTGGCTCGATTAAAACAATGTGCAATCCCATGAATCGACTGTATCACTTGCAGTAAGAGTCGACAAGCCAGCCTTGCTCTCTGATCGTGATTCATTTAGACTGCCCCAAGGAGTATTCATGACCGATTTTATCTCATCCATCCTGCTTGGACTCGTCCAGGGAATCACTGAATGGCTGCCGATCAGTTCAACTGCCCACCTTTTGCTTGTCGAGCAGTTTGCATCACTTTCCCTTTCGGCGAGTGCAAAAGAGTTCTTCTTCGTCGCAATTCAGTTCTTCTCAATTTTGGCGGTGGTTATCCTCTTCTTCGGCGAGCTTAACCCGATTACCAAGAATCCGATAAAGCGATTAGCCACGCTGAACCTCTGGCTTAAGATCATCATCGCCACGGTTCCCGCAGCGATCATGGGAGTTCTCTTTGATGACCTCATCGATGAGTACCTTCACGGTCCTTTTGTCCTTGCCCTCACCCTGGCCCTCTATGGAGTTCTCTACATCATCCTCGAGCAAAGCAAGAGTATGAAATCAAAAATTCGCTCTACAACTTCGCTGACTCTTCTCTCCTACAAGCAAGCGTTCTTTCTTGGGCTCTTTCAAGTACTCGCCTTGATCCCTGGAACGAGCCGCAGTGGCTCGACGATCCTCGGTGGATTACTCTTGGGCCTCTCTCGGCCCGTGGCTGCCCACTTCTCCTTCTTCATGGCAATTCCGGTGATCGCTGGAGCAACACTCTTGAAAGTTTTGAAACTTGGTTTGACCTTCTCGACTCAGGAGTGGCTGATCATCCTAAGCGGCGGAGTTACTGCGTTTGTCCTCTCCCTGTTGGTGATGAAACGTCTTTTAGCATTCCTCAAGAGTCATACCTTCATTGGATTTGGATACTACCGCATCGCTTTGGCCCTTCTGATTCTCCTTCTCGGAAAGGGAGTGTAGCATGGTCCTTTTGATCTTTATCTACCTTGCGTTTATCAGCTTGGGTCTGCCCGATGCGGTACTGGGCAGCGTCTGGCCAATCATGCACAAAGAACTTGGCCTCGCCCTTTCAAGTGCCGGTCTCATCGGGGCGATCGTATCCACCGGGACCGTACTCTCTGCGCTCTTTTCACATAGGATGATTAAGCGCTTCGGAACGTGGAAGGTCACCGTTATCTCCGTGTTTGCCACCGCGGTGGGTCTTTGGGGATACTCGATCTCCGCCAATTTACTGCACCTGGTTCTCTGGGCGTTGCCCCTGGGGTTGGGGGCGGGGAGTGTGGACGCGGTCTTGAACAACTATGTTGCGCTTCACTACAAGAGCCGGCACATGAACTGGCTTCACTCCTTTTGGGGTCTTGGAGCAAGCGCAGGGCCCGCTCTCGTTGCCTTGGTGATGAGCTTTGGCTTTGCCTACAAAAGCGGATATCTGCTGCTTTCCATCTTGCAAATGATTCTGGTTGTCTCCCTGCTTTTCACCAAAAAGATGTGGGATGACCATCAAAAGCCAACGGTCGAGGAGCACCTTGACCAACAACATGGCTCTGCAGTTGCCAAAGGACCGCTTATCTACATCCTCTTGGCGTTTCTCTTTTATTGTGGCTTAG
>CAYUHP010000009.1:0-24815 GCA_964444595.1 uncultured Sphaerochaeta sp.
CGCTTCGGGTGCTCGATGGGGCGATTATGGTCGTATGTGCCGTCGGCGGAGTAGAACCCCAAACCGAAACCGTTTGGCGCCAGGCGGACACCTACGGTGTTCCCCGCATCGCCTTCATCAACAAGATGGATCGCTTGGGCGCGAACTTTGACGATGCAGTAGAAGAACTGAGAAATAAGCTTCACGCAAACCCGATTCCGCTCTTCTTACCGGTAGGAAACGAAAGTGAGTTCAGCGGGATCATCGACGTGCTCAACAAGACCTACCTTGTGTACTCAACTGAGGATAAAGGGAAAACATTTACCGAGCAACCGATTCCCGAAGCCTTCATCGCTTTAACTGAAACCGCTTATGAGAACGTAATCGATGCAGTCTCTTCCTTTAATGACGAGATCACTGAACGGTACTTTGAAGGGGTTGAAATCCCCGTTTCGATGATCAAAGAAACGATTAAAAAGGCAACGATCAAACGCCAGGCCCTCCCGGTCTTTGTTGGATCTTCCCTTAAGGATATCGGGGTTCAACCGCTTATCGATGGAGTAATCGACTACCTGCCCTCACCCAGTGAAGTTCCCCCGATGCAAGGCATCGCGGCAAAGAGCGGCGAGAGTGTTGAAGTTCCATTTAGTTTGGACGGTCCGCCATTGGGTTTAATCTTTAAGATCCAAGTCGATCGTGAAGCGGGAGCGATGAACTACGTTCGCGTCTACAGCGGTACGATTAAAAAAGGTACCGCGCTGATGAATATCACCAAGAAGAAGCGCGAACGAGTAAACCGAATCCTCAGGATGCACTCATCCCGAGCGGAAGAGGTAAGCGAGCTCAAAGCGGGCGATATCGGGGTCATTATCGGCTTTAAGGAGGGGCGAACCGGCGATACGATCGGCAGTGAAGGTGCTCAGATTCTCTTGGAGCAGATGCACTTCCCGATTCCCGTCATCTCGATCGCGATCGAGCCCAATACCACCAGTGACGGCGATAAACTTCGCCATGCGTTGGGGATCCTCAGCCAAGAGGACCCGACCTTCTCTTGGCGGGACGACGAGGAGACCGGCCAGCTGATCATCAGCGGAATGGGCGAGCTTCACCTCGAAGTGCTGGTCAACCGGCTCACTAACGACATGAAGATCAAAGCCCGAGTCGGTCAACCGCAGGTAACATACCGCGAATCGATCACCAAAGTTGCCTCCGGCAGTGAAGAGTTTAGTCGAGTCATTGCCAATAAGGAGCACACCGCCGGTGTTACCCTGACGGTCCGCCCCCATCGCGAAGGCAATGACAACAGCTTTATTAATTCGGCAAATACTCGAGGAATTCCCGCTGAGTTTGTCGAAGCAGTCGAGCGGGGAGTCACCAACTCCTTCATGGGCGGAATTCGTTACGGATACGAGGCGTGTAACATCGAAGTCGAAGTTACCAACATCACCTACAATGAACTGACCGCCAGCACCTTTGCTTATGAAGCGGCAAGTGCAATGTGCTTTGACAAGGTAGCCAGTGCTGCCAATCCGGTCATCATGGAACCAATCATGAAGATAACGATCGTTGTTCCGACGCAGTATGTGGGAGAAGCGATCAGCAGTGTTACCAGTCGGAAAGGAATCGTTACCTCGATTGAATCACGAACATTCACTGAACAGATTCACGCCCAAGCTCCCCTATCGGAACTCTTTGGGTATTCGACTGTTTTACGCTCGGCAACGCAAGGACGGGGAACGTTTTCCTTAGAGTTCGACCATTACGAAGAAAAAGGTGTATAATTTATGCTATAAAACCGTTTCCGCCCTTGCGGATTCGCTCTATCCATGCATAAATATACGGTAGTGGACTGAAAATAATCGGAGTTCCTCCGATTTCTAGGTGTTTTTTGAGCATCAAACGTTTAAACAACTAAGGAGTACAGCATGGCACGAACGTACACATTACAGGATATTTTTGCCCGTAACCTCAAGGAGCGGCGGCGAAAATTAGGACTGACTCAAGCAAAGCTTGCCGAGCAGATTGGGGTCTCTACCTCATTTATCACGGAGATTGAAACATCCCGAAAAGCTCCGTCATTTTCCACCATTGAGAAGATTGGTCGAGCTCTTGAGGTTCCTTGCTGGACATTCTTCTGTGAAGACGGCGATAAGTTCACCGGTGATGTTACCGTGATGGACCAATTTGCGTATCGACTCAAGCAAGATATTGCAAAAGTAATCGATGAAGCGATAAACGAAAGCCGTTAATTGCTCACTGATGTTTTAAATCTCAGGTATTCGTTAGTGAATACCTGTTTTTATGTCCACAGCTCTAACGCTTTTTCTTCGCTGATCGGTTTTGAGTATAAGTATCCTTGGTAGAGGATGCAGTTGTTCGCTTTCAGGTACTGAAGCTGAACCTCCTCTTCAATCCCTTCAACAATCGTCGTGTGGCGCATCTTGTGGACCATACTGATTACATCGCCCAACACACTTCGATCGGTTCCTTGGGTGAGTACCTGATCGGCGAAGAGCTTGTCAATCTTTACGAAATCAACTTGTAATTCACTTTCACGGGCCAAGGAGGAGTACCCCACTCCAAAGTCGTCCAACGCAATACGTACCCCCAGATCCTGAAGGGTTTTGAGGATCGAATTGATCGCTCCCAACGTCGAATAGATCCCGCTCTCAGTAAGTTCAAAGACGATATTTGCGGGGTTTGTCCCCTCCTCTTCCATCAGCGAGCTCAGGACACTGACAAATCCCGGTTCAAGAAGTTGGAAGGGCGAGAGGTTGATCGAGATCCACAGGTCGCCCCGTCCTTTCTCTTCAAGGCGCTTTTGGAAGCGAAGCGCCTTGGAAAGGATTTGATACCCAAGGGGGATGATCAGGCGATACTTTTCAGTGATCGGAATGAACTCACTCGGTCCCACGAGACCAAAGGCGTTGGTCTGCAAGCGAGCAAGCGCTTCAAAGCCGACTATGGTGTTCTCGGTAACCGAAACCACCGGTTGGAAATTAAGAAAGAGGCGATCTTCGTCGAGTCCTCCCGCGATCGAGGAGAGCTCTTGCAAGATCGTTGTCTCACGATGAACGAGATCGCTCATCGCTCGGTCGTAAAAGCGGATCGAAGGACGGCCGGGAAACATTTTAAACGCCCGGTCGCTCGCCTGAACAACTTGGCGTAAAAGTTCATCGACACTCAGCTCTTCACTCCAATCAATTTCAATGATCCCGATCCCCCACCCCACGTGTTCGGAGAAGAGGAGGTTGTTGACTTGGCCGATTATTTGGGTAGCAAGCCGTTCCACCTCCGATCGGATATGATATGGATTGAGATAAAGAGCAAACCGGTAGTCAAAGGGACCATACACTTGAATCGTTTCATCTTTGAACTGTTCGAGTGTTGCTCCGATCTGTTTCAGCAAGTTCTCCACATACGCATGGTCAAAACGGGTAACCATCTCATATAAGGGGGTGAAATTTACACTCACCAACGCACTAGTCTTTTTAGCAGGGTCCGCTTGGTCATCAATCATCTGCCGTTTTAAGGCGTTTCGATTCAACAACCCGGTCAAAGGAATTCGATCATTTTCAAACAGTCGACTTTTCTCCAGCTCCTTATAGCGGGTGAAGTCGATGATAATCCCTTCAAGAATCGGGTCATCGCCCTTGGTAACTCGACCAAGCTCAAAGACCCATTTCCGTTCGCCACCCTTGGTGATGATCTCATACTCAAGGCGGGTTTGGTTTCCAAGTTTGATTTGCTCGTGGAATCGGTCGATTACCGCTCGATAGGAACGTGGGTCGATGATATCCCCATATGAGGGGCTATCGTTTGAAAGCAGCTCTTCGGCAGTGTACCCAGTAAGTTCCAAACACTCGTCGGTGATATAAAAGACGGTAAGCGCTTCATCCAAGTACGACTGAAAGGCAACCCCCTGTAGGTTCGCCAACAAGGTTTGGCTTTCCTCAAGTGCGCTGGGGTGAGTCTTCTCCGCTTGGATATCGCGAAGAAACGCCACATAGTGGAATTGGTTATCATCGCCAAGGCGAATGGGAAAGACGGTCACTTGAACCCAAACCTCGTTGCCATCACCGCGGAGGATTCGCTTGTCCAAGGTAAAGTGGGAAAGCTCCCCCGCTTCAACGCGCTGAAGCAAGAGCTTCTCTTTTGCCCAATCCTCTTTGTTGGTGAGTCCTTCAATTCCAAGATTCATGATCTCGCGCTTACTTCGACCAAGGATTTGTTCAAACACCGGATTCATTTGGTGAATCACATGGTGGGATTGGTTGTTTTTCTCGATGATGCGGGTGATTCCAACTCCCACGGGAACTTGGCCTAACAATGCTGTATAGGAGATATCATCGCCCTTATCCCCAAGATGTTTCTGTTGAAACGCAAGATAGGTCCCGATCAGTGAAGCGATGCTTTCTTTTTTGAGTGGAAGGGTAAGCGAGAGCGAATAGGCCTCACACTCATCCTCGGAATCGCCCAAAGCGACGATCTGCACATGGGAATAAAATGTATTATTTTTTAACATGGTGATCAGGTCTTTGGCTTCATCACCAAGAGCCAAGTCGACGATCAGCAACAGGGGCGTATTCACTTGCTCAAGCAAGTCAATTCCCGCCGGAACATCTTCAAGGAGAATGACTTGAAGAGGAGCAAGCTGTTCTTGGATACTATTCGCCTCAGCATGTCGATTACTTATCAGTGCAACCATCGAGTCCCTTTATCAACCGGTAGAATCTTATGTCAAATGTACCACTACTTTGCCTCCTCTGCCACAATTTTCACCTATTTTTATGACAATAATGAAGAAATGTTGGAAAAAGGAATGTATAAGAGGTTCCAACAGGCGATGAGGTCACTCTTTAGACGCTGTACTACACCAATCATCTCTTTCGCTTCTTCGGCACTGATATTCGTCGGAAACAAGGGATGATTCACCAGCTCGATTCCCGCAATACTTTTCGGATTCATCGACTGAGAGCGGATTATTTCTTCTTCAAGCAAAGCAGAGGTGAACCTCTTTTCCTGACAGAAGTGGTTGATTTCAGCTTTTGAAAGACCCAACAGCGCACCAGGTGGTGCGGAGCAGCTAAGGAGGCTGGCCGATCCTCTTCATCATCCACTGAGAAGAGCATCTTCAATCCGTTCGCCGGAGATGGATACCGGATTCGATCCAAAAACACCCCTTTGGCTTGGTAGCGCCTAAGAAGCGGAACAATCCATTGAAGGTCTTGTTGAACGTCAACTCTGCTGGGATGTCTAAAGAGAAAGTTCTCCCCACTCTCTTGCAAGCCCGCCCATCTTCCAAAAAAGAGGTGCCGATCTCTCCCTCAGCGGATCGAATAATATCTTGTGAATCGGGAGTGCGCCGATCGAGGCGGTCGGCTAAGACAGGAAGCCAAAGATACAGCTCGACAGTATGGCGGTGAGCAATCTCGGCAACAAGGTCAAAGTATTCATCGCCTTGACTATTCCATACCAAAAGGCGTTGAGTCGGAAGGGCACAAAGGAATTCTTCGAACCGCGAAGCGATGAGTTCTTTGCCTAAGGTTGTTACCTCATGATGGTCGATCACAAGCTGGGCACTAGTATGCATCATGTTCACCTCATTTTTTAGTATAGACCGCGCATTGTTTGTGGTGTACGATAATACACGCAATTCTATGCATGTGCAAAAGAAATCTTTTGACAGGCACCATACAAAGGGCGTACCATAACCGTATGCGTTTTTGGATTATCTAACTTGATGATCGAAGGAGGATCTATGAGTGTTACCAGCACAGACTTAAGGAATGTTGCCATCATTGGCCACAACGAAACCGGGAAAACAACCCTCGTTGAGCAAATGCTCGCCTATGCAGGGGTGATTTCCCGGGCGGAAACCGTTGAGAGTGGAAGAACCACCAGTGACTATGCCGAGGCTGAGATTGCCAACAAGATTTCAATCTACGCTTCACTGCAGTCGATGCCCTACGGGGATAAAACATTCAATATCATCGATACCCCGGGAACTGCCGGTTTCATCGGTGAGACGACCAGTGGATTCCGATCCACCGAATCAGCGATCATGGTTGTCGACGGCCGAGTCGGCCCTCAGATTGAGACGATCAAACTTTGGCGCAATTTAGATGAACGAAAGAAGCCCCGGGCAGTGTTTGTCAACAAGATGGACCGGGACCACGCAGACTTTCAAAAAGTTCTTGACGACTTGAAGGAATCGTTCAATGTTACATTCGTTCCGGTTGTAATTCCGATCGGATCCAGCAGTGAATATAAAGGGGTTGTGAACCTCATTGAAAATAAAGTCTATTACTTCGATGAAAACGGAAAAGAAACGAGCAGCGATATTCCGCCTGAGCTGGAAGACTTCGTTGAAGTGTATCGAACCGAGATGATTGAGTCTGCCGCCGAAGGTGCCGATGAGCTGATCGAAAAGTACTTTGAAGCGGGAACGCTCGAACCGGATGAGATCCGCCAAGGTTTACGCGATGGCTTGAAAGAGAACCGACTTGTTCCCCTCTTTGCCGGAGCATCTGGTCTTGGATCAGGAATCATTCCGTTGATGAACTTCATTCAAAACAACTTCCCCTCCCCCCTCGGAGCTATCGACTGGAGCGTGGATAAGGACGGCACCATCCATGACTTTGTCATCAGTGATGAAGGTCCGGCAGCAGCGATCGTCTTTAAGACGACGATCGACCAGTTCAGCGGGAAGCTCTCCTTTGTGAAAGTCCTTCGGGGAACGATAAAGGGCGATACCGACCTTACCAACCCGGACACCGGCAAGCGCGAGCGACCCGGCAAAGTGTATCGAATGGTCGGAAAGAAGCTCAATGAAACCAGTGCCCTTGTTGCCGGGGATATTGGCGTTATCGCCAAGAGCGGTATCACCGCCACCAACACCTCCTTGGTCGAGGGTGGAGATGGCTCCTTGAAGTTTAAACCCATTGCCTTCCCTCAACCAATCTACGCCCTTGCAATCTCCTCCGATGAGAAGAAAGCGGAAGTGAAGATGAATGAGGCCTTAAACAAGATCGCCGAGGAAGATTTGACCTTTACGATCGGCTTTAATGAAGAAACGAAAGAGAACGTTGTAGCCGGCCAGGGTGAGTTGCACCTTAACATGATCCTCGATCGAGTACGCGATCGACAGAAAGTTACGATCAACACCAAGTTGCCGAAAATTGCCTACCGTGAAACGATCAGCAAACCAAGCCCAATTTGTGAGTTCACTCATAAGAAGCAAAGTGGCGGCCACGGTCAGTACGGTCGAGTACTCATTGACATCAAACCGCTTGAGCGGGGTCAATACTACTCATTCGAGAACGTCATCAAGGGAATGGCGATCTCCAAAGGGTATATCCCCGGGATTGAAAAAGGTCTCCACGAACAGATGGAAGAGGGCTTCCTAGCCGGCTATCCGTTGATGGATATCGGTATCACCCTCCACGACGGTAAAGAACACCCCGTCGACTCAAGTGAGATGGCATTCAAGCTTGCGGCCAAAGGTGCAATGAAAGCGGCGTTGGCAAAAGCAGGAGCTACCCTTCTTGAACCGATCGTTTCACTCTCCGTCTTTATCGATGAAGAGTATCTTGGAGATATCCTCAGCGACCTCTCCGGAAAGCGAGGCCGGGTCCTTGGACAAGAGGATATCGGACACCTGATTCTGGTCAAGGCATTGGTCCCGCAGAGCGAACTACTCAACTATGCGATCGACCTGAAGTCGATGACCAGTGGTACCGGTAGTTTTGAAATGGAGTTTGATCACTACGAGCCGCTCAGCGGTAAGTTAGCAGACGATGTGATCCGCGCTTACAAGGAGTCCCAAGAGGAAGCGTAAGGATCGGGCAATCGGGACAATCAGAAGCACACTACATTTCTGATTGCATGAGAGTCAATTTGTAGCACTTGGGAGGGGTTCGCCCCTCCCTTTTGTTATCTCTTCTCCACCCACACTTCATTGATCGGATGGTCTTTTTCGATTCCTTTCTTTTCAAAGGAGGTTTCCAGTCGCCACGGAATCGGTGGTGCAAACCCACCATGAGGATTTGAAAGATCATCAATCGAATCAAACACCTCGAGCATTTGGGTTGCATACTCCTGCCAATCGGTAACACAGTAGATGTAGCCACCACTTTTGAGTTTCTGCGTTAACAGTTGGGCAAACGGTTCTTGAATCAGCCTCCGTTTGAAGTGTTTTTTCTTTGGCCAGGGATCGGGGAAGAAGATATGAAAGCCGGCGATTGAGTTATCACCAATCATGTGCTTAAGGACCTCCACTGCATCAAAACGCATGATCTTGATATTATCCAGCTCATCCTTTCCGACGACGTTCAACAGCTTTGCGATTCCGGTAAGAAACACCTCCAAGCCGAGGTAGTTGTATTCGTTGCGCTCTTTGGCGATGTGGGCAGTTGCCGCCCCCATTCCAAAGCCGATTTCGATGATCACCGGCTTGTCGTTACCAAATAGGTTTGAGAAGTCGATCAGGTTTTCTTCAAATGAAAGTCCATAGGTTGGCCAATAGGTTTCAATTGCCCGCACCTCACGCTCCCGTAAGCTGGCGGTTCGGAGTACATAGCTCTTTATCGTTCGAGAGGTTCCCACTTCGCGGGTATCAACCGAGCGCAACTCCGGGAAGTCCTTAAAGACTGATTCGTTCATTACCTTTTCCTTTACAACAGTCGCTCAAGCTGCTCCATCAAAAAGAGGGCTTTATCCTTCAACGTTACTGCTTCTATTTCAATGTACATGATGTTTAACACATTTCGATCGAGGCGCACTTTCTTATTGGAAAGGGCGATCAGGTTCATCACCTTATCGATGTTAAGGTCGGCAACCTTTCCAAACTCGATGCGAACCTCGCCCCTCCGATCACTTAAGGTAGTGATCGAAAGCTTGCGGCAGATGATCTTAATTTGGGCGATGTAGAGAAGGTTTTCCACCTCCTCCGGTACCGCCCCATAACGGTCCGCCAACTCCGTTCGTAAGGCGTGGAGTTGTTCATCGTTTTGAATCGAGGCGATCTTTCGGTACACCTCAAACTTCACACTCGGTGCTTTGATGTAGGTATCGGGGATAAAGCCGGTGTAATCAAGTTCCAAGAGAACCTGTCGATCCTCTTCCCTCTCACCCTCATCTTGGAGCTTTCGTATTGCTTCATCGAGAATTCGGATATACATATCCAATCCAACCGAGGCCATCTGACCGCTTTGTTCACGCCCCAGTAGGTTTCCCGTTCCCCGCATCTCCATATCCTTAAGGGCGATCTTAAAGCCGCTGCCCAACTCCGTCAGTTCGCTGAGAATCCGCAGTCGTTTTACTGCCAGTTCATTCAGCGAGCTGCCCTCTGGATAGAAAAGATAGGCGTACCCTTGGCGGTCGCTGCGGCCCACCCGTCCGCGAAGTTGATAGAGTTGGCTCAAGCCATAGCGATCGGCTCGATCGATGATGATTGTATTGACGTTGGGGATATCGATTCCATTTTCAATGATCGTTGTTGAAACCAGTACCTGGATTCCTTCATGGATGAAGCGCCGCATCTGATCTTCCAGTTTATTTGCTTCCATCTGCCCATGGGCGATATCGATTACCGCTTCAGGGACAAGTTCGCGAAGTCGTTCGGCAACCCGTGGTAAAGATTCTACGCGGTTATGGAGGTAGAAGACCTGCCCGCCTCGCTCAAGCTCTCTTCGGATCGCTTTGGTTACGAGGTACTCATCGTAGGCGTCGATAAAAGTTTCAATCGCCCTGCGCTCGATCGGAGGGGTGGCAAGCAGGGACATGTCGCGAATCTTTAGCAGCGACATATACAGCGTTCGAGGGATTGGGGTTGCCGAGAGAGCGAGCGAATCGATATTTGTTCGAAGGCTTTTAATCCGTTCCTTGTCCTTTACCCCAAAGCGCTGTTCTTCATCGACAACCAAGAGACCTAAGTCATGGTAGAGCAGATCTTTTTGGAGGATTCGGTGGGTTCCAAAGAGGACGTCGACTTTACCTTCGGCAACATCGACGAGGATCTGTTTCTGCCGCTTCGGTGGAACGATTCTTGAAAGCTGAGCGCTTCGAATTGGATACTGACCTACTCGGCTCATGAACGTTTGATAGTGCTGTTCGGCAAGAATCGTTGTTGGGGCCAGAAAGGCAACTTGTTTGCCATCCATCACTGCTTTGAATGCAGCACGGAAGGCGATCTCGGTTTTTCCGTATCCGACATCGCCGCAGACAAGGCGGTCCATGACAACTGGTTTTTCCATATCCTCCTTGATCTCCTCGATGCATTGGAGTTGATCTGCCGTTTCATCGTAGGGGAAGGATGCTTCAAACTGTAGCTGCCAATCAGTATCTTTGTTGAACGCATAGCCAACGGAGTTCATTCGCTTGGCATACAAGCCGATTAAGTGCTTTGCCAGGTCTTCGGCGTTCTTCCGCGCCTTTGCCTTCTTTGTCTCCCATCCCATCCCGGCAAGTTTATCGAGCCGGGGAGCAGAGCCGTCACTACCGATATAGCGTTGAATGAGGTTAGCTTGCTCGATCGGGACGTAGAGGTTTTCTTTGTCCGCATAGACGATCTTGATAAAGTCCCGCTCCCGGTCAAAGGAGGAAACACGATCGATCTTCTCAAAGCGGCCGATTCCGTAGTTTACGTGGACTACGTAATCGCCTTCGTTCAAATCGACAAAGGAATCCAAGGGCGAGGTTTGGGTGTGGCGGAGAGTCTTAACCACTTCCCGACGGCGACCAAAGATCTCATGTTCACAGATTGCCAACACTTGGAGTGAAGGGATCCCAAACCCACCGCTGATCTCCCGCTCTTCAAAGCTCAAAGATTCGATCGAGGAGAGCATCTGCTCGAGGCGCTGGCGCTGCAGCGTATTGGAAGCAAAGATCGTGGGCTTCCATCCCCCCCGCAAAAGTGCTTTTAAGTCATCCTTGAGCAGGGTGAAGTTTCCAAAGTACGACCGCGGTCCATCAAAGTCGAAGTGATGGTTATTCGAGGTTCGCCTTGTGATATCACAGACCATGATCGCCGGGCGTTTTTCTAAGAAGGCGGGGTAATCAAGCAGCAGGTCAGTTGGCTTCACCGCCTCGCGATCGAGTTGGAACGCTGAGCGGTAAAGGCTCTTTGCTTCGCTTTGCAGGCTTTTGTAGGAGGTAGCAAGTCGCTCATCGCCGATAAAGGCGAGGGTGTCGCGACTGTGGAGGTACTCAGTAATCGAAGCATATTCAACATCCTCCTCCTCTTGGAGGATATTGATCGCGACACTTCCCACCGTTTCAATCGTTTCTTGGGTGATTGGGTCAAAGGAGGAGATTCGTCCGATCTTGTCCCAATCGGCGAAGATTCGATAGGGAGTTGTTCCTTCAAAGGGGAAGATATCCATCACCTCACCCCGCACGGAGAACTGGCCCATCGCATTTGTTGAGACCACTTGAAGGTAGGAGCCTTCAGCGAGGCGCTGAGCAAGGGCAACGGGGTCGAACGGCCCACCCCGTTTTAGCTCGATCTCCGAACGTTTTAAGGAAGAGGGGCTTATGAGGGGCGAGACAAAGGTCCTCAGCGTAGTGATGATAATTCCATGTTTTAAGGCAAGGATCTCATTGAGTCGATTAGCTTGCTCATATTCAACATTGTCGATCTCTTTTTCTGCGTAAAGAGTGCGTCCCGTTGAAGGGAGGTAGTGAATCTTCATATCCTGGGCAGTTCTTTTCAGTAACTGTCCGCTTTTGGGATCAAAGACAAGGCCTAAGTCGAGTAAGATCGTTCGGGCAACCTCTTCGGTTGGGGTAATGACCCAAAGGCGTTGGTTTCCAACTCGGGCGATGAGTTTGAGAAAGACTGCCAGTGGATACCCCTCCAGACCCTCAATATTCAGTGCTGAATGAGGGCCTTGGTATGCCTTGTAGGCTGAGCTCGATTTGATATATGATTGAATAAGGGTAGTTATTGGCGTTTGCATAAGCGCCTGTTACCGTACCACGTGAAAAAAGGTTGTGCAAGAGAATGAAAAACGAGTTCCTCGATCTATTGGCTGAAGAGATCATTTGGTGTGGAAACTACGCTAAAGAACATCAGGCAACGATTGCCCGTTCCTTCAAGGATGATGGAACGGTCATTACCGAAGTCGATTTGGCGATCAATGATCGACTTTCAAAGGTTATTTCCACCAACTATCCCCAGGCGAATATCATCACCGAGGAAGCAGTCGACCCCTTTGATGAGAACGCGCCTTTTACGTTCGTCATCGATCCAATCGACGGAACCGATGGCTACAGCCAAGGTCTTCCGACGTGGGCGGTGGCGCTGGGAATTCTTGACAAAGATCGAAACCCCGTCGGGGCGATGATCAGCGCTCCGAGGATGGGCTTGGGGGTAGAGAGCCTCTTCATCCGCCTCGATCCCGGAAAAGAACTCTTGCTCAACGGAAAGAGCTTCACCCCCAACTTTGAAAAAGACACTGTCCATCAAGTAGCGATGGCCTCCAGCGGTCATCGCCTCTGTGATTTCAACAACTACCACGGAAAGATCCGCGTCTTCGGTTCGGCGATCCTTCACCTCCTCGCTCCGGTAATCTATCCGGAGATCCAAGGTGCGATGAACTCTTCAGTGTACGCTTGGGATTTCTGTGCTGCTCATGCAGTACTTACCTACTATGGCTTTCACCTCACCTACGAAGACGGTGAAGTGGTTACCTACACTGACCGACTTCTGAAAGAGCGGAAGAACACCGGTAAGTTTATCTTTGCGGGAACACGCAAAGGGCTTTTGGATTTACAGAAGAAGATTAAGGTTATTCCTCGGTAGGGATGACTCCCTTATCAACCCAAAAACGGGCTAAGTAGATGCACGGGGTGTCCAGCACGGCGACGATCCACTTCAGTACATAGGTTGATATTCCGATTTGTAGAAGAACGTCCCACGAATATACTCCCAAGAAAGCGATCAGGGTAAAGAGAATCGTGTCGATTAACTGACTGACGAACGTTGAGAAGTTGTTGCGCATCCACAGCGTCTTTCTCCCCGGCTTCTTTTCTTTCCAGTAGGCAAATGCCCATACATCGTGGATATTACTCACCAAATACGCGACCAAGGATCCAAGAGCGATTCGCGGCATAAGCGAAAAGATCGCTACCATCGAAGGTTGGACTAAGTCTGACGGTGAAGGGCGGAAGATCAACGACAGCTGCATGAGAACGGTCATCGCAACCAAGCTAAAGAAGCCGATACCAACCGCCTTATAGGAGGATTTCTTCCCGTAAAACTCACTTAAGATATCGGTGGCCAAAAAACTGGTCGCATAGACGATATTGCCCAAAGTGGCTTCCAAGCCAAAGAGGGTTACGTTTTTCGTTACTTGAATGTTTGCCAGAATGACACTGATGGGAACCCAAGCAAAGAGTCCCACTTTCCCCCAGAGCCGAAAGGCAACCATGATAAAGATAAAGTTGACGAGCAGCATTCCTACCCAAAATAGTTCGTTCATATACTCAAAGGGTATACCGCAAGATGCTCTCAAAACTCAAGGCCTTCAGAGCATTGCACTAAAGGGATAAACGATGAGGCGCCCCAACATGATCATTACGCGCTTGATCAGTGGCGTATCTGCAAAGAGAGGACTGTCGAGCTTACTTTCATCTTGGAGCACTTGGATGTGCTCCTCCAAGTGTGCGGCAACCTCTTCGCTGTCGATGATTACAACACTCTCGGTTGACAGGAATGTCGATCGTCCATCGATATTAAAGGACCCAACAACGGAGATTCGAGAATCAAAGATATACGTCTTTGCATGGATCGAGCCCTCACCATGATATTCATACACTCCATTGAGCGTTCTTCGGGAGTTTGCATAGCCGGCGATGGCAAAGGGGTTGGGAGAAACTGCCGCTGAGTTTGTCAAAAACGTTTGAGTTACCCCTTCGCTTACGACGGGGAACTCCTTCTTCATCCTTCGAGTGGGAATAATATAGGGTGACTGAAGCAAGATCGACTTCTTTGCATCTTTAACGAGTCCCAGCAACTCCATCCAAACAATCGGCTCCTTATTAAGCCGAGTGATTGGATTGGTCACCAGCCTCACCTGCTTTGTTGGTAAGGCGTATTCATTCCAGTCAATCATCGAAGAAGGAGAAATTGAACCAACCTCTTCTCTTGTATCAGCAACGAAAGATGGTAAGACGGAAGAACTTCTTTGCTCCTTGGTGTACCGATGATTCCACAACGAGTCAAAATACGCTTCAAATGAGTGAAGAACGGAGGTTTCATCCCCCTCTTCACCGATGATCAACACATCCCGGTCCTTAACGATCGCTTTTTCATACTCCCGTACATAGTACTTGTCCCCGATATTTCGCCCTCCGATGAGCGCGTACGTTTGATCGATGATGATAAGTTTATCGTGTAAGCGATTGTTGAATGTCCACGGCTTAAAAAGGTTCAATGGCTCGTAGAGGGCAACAGAGATATTTGGATGACTGGTAAGAAGGGCGAGCGTGCGCTTTTGTTTGCCTTTGAAGTTGTGGAAGATTCCGTCAAACAATAGGCGTACCTGCACTCCCCGGTCTGCCGCTTCAATGATGAGTGAATAGAAGAGATCACTGGCCACTCCATCGTGAACAGCATAGTAGGCAAGATCAATCGACTCTGTTGCATGTTGGATTAAGTTCTTCCGGGCAACGCCGCCATCAAGGCGATCTTCAATTACCACCACTCGGTCATGGGAAGCACCTTCTTCAGAGACCTCAAATCTTGTTACTTCATATCCACTATCACGTGGTGGGAGAATAAGAAAAATGCCCACCCCACCGATGAGAAGATAGAGAACAAAGAGTATAGCTACCCATACAATTACGTTCTTAACTGTCTGCTTCGTAATACTCCACCCCCTTCTTCAATAATAGGATATATGGGCTCAAAAGCAAAGAAAGATGCAATTCCATCGATTTTAGATAAAAAAACATGCAATCTCATCGATTGTAAATAGTCAAACCTACAATTCTATCGATTTTAAATAATCTTAACCTGCAGTTTCATCGATTTGACAGTGTTATTTGGGTATGAAAAGGAAATTTGATGATCTCCTTCTTCAATGGGCAAACAGTGAACCATTCAAACCATTGCTTGTCTATGGAGCAAGACAAGTTGGAAAAACATATTCCATGCGCAAATTTGGGAGCACACACTATGAAGATATGCTCTATGTTAACTTTGAAAAAAATGAGGAAGCAAAACTTGCATTCGAGCGATCTCTTAAGCCAGCTGATATCTGTGAAAAACTCGAAGTTATCTTTGATCGAACTATAACTGAGTCTACTCTCTTCTTCTTTGATGAAATTCAATTTTGTGAACAAGCACTCACCTCGCTCAAATATTTTAATGAAGATGCTCCAACGAGGCGCATACTCGCAGCAGGAAGCTTGCCTTCAGTAGCATTAAGCCAAAAAGAGCGCTCATTTCCGGTGGGAAAGATCACATCTTACGTTTTAAAACCGATGGACTTTGAGGAGTTCCTTTGGGCTCTTCACGAAGAACCATTACTTCATCACATTCGGCGCTCTTATATCCTGTGTGCTCCTCTTGTCACCGTGTTTCATGAAAAAGCACTTACCCTCTTTCGACTATATCTTGCTCTGGGAGGGATGCCTGAAGTTGTATCCATATATGCTTCCACGGGATCGCTCCAACAAGCAGATATGGAGTTAAACGAAATTTATACGCACTATATCAATGATATGGGCAAATACGCCTCGCCATCTGACGTCCCCAAAATCCGAATGATCTATCAATCAATTGTTCCTCAACTATCCAAACCCAATAAAAACGTTAAATATACCGAGGTTCAAAAGGGAAAAACAAAGAATATTTTGGCTCATCCATAGCCTGGTTAGGTAATGCTGAAATTGTATATCTTTCTCACTTGGTTGAGTCTCCTCGCTATCCATTAACAGCCCATGTCCATCCATTTATCTTTCGGTTGTTTGTAAATGATTGCGGATTGTTGCGCGTATTGGCCCGAGTACCAATACAAAACATTATGAATGAACAGCACCGAGATGATATTACCGGAATCATAACTGAAACCTACATCACCAGCGAGTTGAGAAAGAACGACCTCCCCCTCTATTATCACACGGTAGGTCGAAACACCGAGATTGATTTTCTCGTACAAGGTTCAGGTGAAATCATTCCCATCGAGGTGAAAAGCGGAACTCGGGTACAATCAATTTCACTTAAGAGATTTATGGAAGAATACAATCCGAGTAAGGCATATCGAATCTCGGCAAGAAACTTCCGATCCAGCGGTAGGATTACCTCGATTCCTCTGTATGCATTCTTGTGCCTGGCAGCAGATTTGGCGAACGATGCCCTACCAACGCCGTTGGCTCTGCTTTAAATCGATAATCTTTGTAATCCTCCCCTCCAAGGTGAACGCTCGGATTGCTTTCTCAAGCAAACTATCGCGGACACTGATGTAGATATCAATCTTTGGGGTTTGAAGAGCTTTAAGAAGTGAAGGGCGAAGGCCCCACCCTTCAAGTTCGATCGGCCCGATCTCATCAAAGACAACTGCCTTACAGATGGAAAGATGAGCGCTGATCTGATCATTTGCCCAAGCAAACGTCTCTTCCAGCACAAAGAATCTTCGGAATATCCGCGCGTTGGGAAGCTCTTCTTCGCTCAGCAATAAGCGCTCTTCCTTGCTGTGAAGATCTTTGATCGTATACCTAGTTTTTTCAAGATTGGAGGAGGTTATGACTCCACCGTGAGGCTCGGGAAGGTGCAGTTGCGTAAGGTACTGCGTCTTCCCGCCTCCGATCGGAGAAGTGATAATGATCAGCCTATTGAACACGAAGGAAGCTTTGCAGCACATCAAAGGCGCGCATCGAATCCTCCCGACTGATGACGAACGTCAGTTCATTCATCGTCGAAACAATCTCAATGACATTGATCTGCTGCCACGCTAAGTGCCGAACCGCCTCATACACGATGCCCGGGGTTTGTAAAAAATCTCCGGTGAAGACGAGCGAAAGAGCTACAAGATCATCTTCCTTGTTGAGGATCTCCTCATCCTTGGTCAGTTCAGTAATAAGAGGTCGATACTTTTCGCTCACTGCGAGGGAGATCTCGTGACTGCCTAAGGTGATGTTGAGAAAGTCCCCCTTTTCGGTAGAGATCTGATCATACAGCGAGCCAAGCTTACCGATGAAGGAATCACGACGGACGAGGTTGATATCAAAGATATTTGTTTTCATCACGATTTGATAATCGACATTGGAGGTATCGCGAATACTGTTGGTTCGCCTCAAATCTTCCCCGTAACGCCTGAGGGCCATGACAATCGCACTGCTCTTGGCACTCTTGCCCATCGAACGTTCCACCTCATCACTAATGAGGGCAGCGTAGTTGGAAAAGGATAGAATTCCTAACGTGAGCATCTCACCGATAAAGGGAGATTTATCAACGATACGTTTCACACAACTGGATACAGACTCAGCCATAGCGTCCTCCTTCTGTTATTATTATCACAATTCTTTGTATATTACAACAATTCTTCACACTATTTTATTCTTAGCACACGATTGTTGCAGGGTTGAGGAGCATCTCTAGTGGCAGTTTGTTTCAAAAAGGGGTGATTTTTCACCATACTACCACTAGGAATTGCTTTTTATCGTAAATCTTTGTAGGATAATACAAGAAGGAGGCTCCTATGCGTTGCCTACGATGTTCCTCATTGGAAGATAAGGTTCTTGAATCGCGACAGAATGCCAGCGGTACGACGATTAGGCGCCGGCGCGAATGCCTCGCCTGTGGTTATCGCTCTACCAGCTATGAACGGATTGAAGACAAGCCGTTGATGGTCGTCAAACGCGATGGGAGACGGGAGATCTTTGATATCTCCAAAGTAGGTCGAGGAATTCGATCGTGTACGGAAAAGCTTTCGATCAGTGAACACCAGATCGAAACCCTCCTGCAGAATATCGAAGACGCGATCATGCTCAAACTCGGTCATAAACGCGAGATCTCCACCAGTGAGATCGGCGATGAAGCGCTTAAGCAGCTCAAGGAAGTCGATCTGGTCGCCTACGTTCGCTTTGCCGCAGTCTATAAAGCATTTAATGATATCGAGCAATTTATCGGTGAGATCAAGCAGCTCGACAAAGAGTTAAACTAACGAACATCAAACCACTTGCCGGTCAATGATTGCTCGATCGAATCATTGAGGTGCTCCGGCTTCAGGATCTCATTGGCGCAATCTAAGGCAAAGAGGTCACTCATTCCGGCGATGTAGTCAAAGATGAGGCGGTCTAAGTTCCCATCATGAGCCAGATACGCACCCTCCATCTCGGTTTTGTGGTGGAAGAAGCCCATTGCCAGCATGTTCCGCTCTTCCTTGTAACAGTGTTCATCATTACCGCATTCACGCAAGAGTGAATCGAGGTAGGAGATGATGAGGGTAAAGAGGCGTTCGAAGTAGCGTTCATACCCCTCGAGCATCGGACTTTTGTAGATCTCTTTGTAGTTGAACGTCATCATCTCTTCGATGACGACAAAAAGCTCATCACTGAAGGAGATCCCTTCCTTTGGATTTGAATGAAGGATTAAGTCGTTGACCAGCGTGTCGATGATTTGGGCATTTGAGGTGCCCAATCTCTTCGCCACATTTTCAGGAAGCGCCATCTTCTCGATGACGCCAAGGCGGCACGCATCTTCAAAGTCTCGCCCCAGGTAGGCGATTGTATCGCTGAAGCGAACCACCGCCGCTTCATAGGTGGCCGGCAGAAAGCTCTGGTTGCGTAAATCTTGGTTTAAGTCGCGCACACTAAAGGTTGGCAGAATTGATTTGACTAAGTGCTCACCGTTGTGAAAGGCGATTCCGTCCCGTACTGCGTAGGTGAGATTCAACCCCCTTCCCTGCTCGCTTAAGAAATCAACGACCCGCAAGGAGTGCTTTTCATGTTCAAACGTTCCAAGGCCCGCTTGGGCCATCTTCTTTGAAAGAATCTTTTCTCCGGTGTGACCAAAAGGGGTATGACCCAAATCGTGCCCCATTCCGATCGCCCAGGCTAAGTCACTATCAAGGCCCAAGCCTTTGGAGATCGTGGAGGCGATTGAAGCGACGTGAAGACAGTGTTCCATCCGGGTACAGATGTGGTCGTTGGAGGGAGCAAAGAACACTTGGGTTTTGTGCTTGAGGCGCCGAAACGCCGATGAGTGGATGATCGCGGTTGTATCGCGATAAAACGGACCGCGAACATCAATCTCCCGGCTTCGTTTGCGTTCGGTCAACAACTCCAAGTCAATCTCATTGTGTAGCTTCATACCATTTCCTAATTTCGATAGATTATGGTATCATGGACCGAGTAACCAATACTAGCGGAGGATCGATGGTTGCAATCTATGCGTTGCCCCTGGCAACTCTCTTACTCAATTTTCTCGCCTTTGGATCGTGCTTGCGATTCCTTTTTTCGCGCCAAGGTCTTTACTGGTTTATCCCACTGGTCTTGTCCTTATTTCTCATCGTTCCCAACGCCATCAGCCTATACAGCGTTGCCAGCAACCCTCAAGGGTTTCTTGCCCCCGGGGGGATCTTGGCGTATCAAAATATCGGCCTCGCTCTTCTTTGGTACTTGATCATCATTACCTTCCACTATGCATTAAAGAAAACCGTTCGAGTTAACCGCTATGAGGAGGATATGAAAAAGAACCTCCATGAGGCGCGGTATCAGGCAAAGATTGAAGCTCGCCAACTGGCAGTACGGGAAAAGACCCGCAAGCATTACTATTCGGGAAATCGATCGGTTGTCCCCCGAACCAACACCGCCCCACTTGCCTGGGTTGAACTCTTTGAGGAGTGAGATGAGCCACATCTTTTTATGTGGGATTAAACACAGCGGAAAAACCACGATCGGCCGTCTTCTCGCTCAAAAGCTTAACCGAAGGTGGTACGACCTCGATCATGAGATCGAAAAGCGAATCGGTCAGCCTATCCGAACGTTTTATCGCGAAGCAGGCGTAACGGCATTCCAAACCTTGGAAGTTGAAGTGCTCAGCAACTTGGTTAAAGAGAAAGAGATCGTCATCAGCCTCGGTGGCGGAGCAAGTGACAACGAAGAGTTGATGGCCTTGGTCAAGAAAGCAGGAACCCTTGTCTATTTATGGGTTGAAGAGAAGGAACTCTTAAAACGAATCCTGTTAGGCGGTGTGCCCCCCTTCTTAGATGAAGCTGATCCCGAAGGTTCATTCAGCCAACTTTACCAGCGACGAAATCGCCGCTATTCCAAGGATTGCAACCATTTGATACAATTACCCTTTGACCAAGACAGTGAAACGAACGCCGAATTGGTTTGGAGTTCACTTGGTCTGAAGGAGTAAGAATGGCTCACAATACATTTGGTGGTACCTTTTCTATCACAACGTTCGGTGAATCCCACGGTCCCGCCCTTGGGGTGATCGTCGATGGAGTCGAAAGCGGATTTGCTGTCGACCTTGACGCAATTCAAGAGGAGATGAACCGCCGCCGACCGGGAGCAAATCCCAGTGGAACGGAGCGCAACGAGATCGACAAGTTGGTTATCCTCAGCGGCCTCTATGAGGGAGTTACCACCGGAACCCCCATTGCGATGTTCCTTGAGTCAACGAACCAACGCTCCAAGGATTACTCTCATTTAGCGAATGTATTTCGGCCCGGTCACGCTGACTGGACCTTTTATAAGAAATATGGGATTCGGGACATCCGCGGCGGCGGGCGATCAAGTGGTCGTGAGACCAGTGCACGAGTTGCTGCCGGAGCACTTGCTAAACAGCTACTCGCCAAGCGAGGGATTACGATCCAAGCGGGGGTTGTCCAAGTGGGGGATATCATCGCCCACGAACGCAATTGGAAAAAGTGTGATCCGATCCTCTCCTGTCCCGACCAAGATGCAGCAAGTGCGATGGTACGCTTGATCGAAACCGTTCGTAGCGAGAATGACTCCGTCGGTGGGGTAATCGAGTGCATCGCCCGCGGGGTTCCCGTCGGCCTTGGCGAGCCGGTCTTCGGCAAACTTGATGCCCACCTCGCCCATGCGATCCTTTCGATCGGAGCGGTCAAAGGGATCCAGTTTGGATCGGGTTTCGCCCTTGCCTCGATGCGCGGCAGCCAAGCAAATGACCAACGAACTAAAAACGGGTTTGTAACCAACCACGCCGGAGGCGTCTTAGGCGGCATCTCCAGCGGTCAAGATATCCTCTTCCAAGCTGCGATCAAGCCGACCAGCTCAATCGGCGTTGAGCAGCAGACGGTTACCAAAGACGGAGAAGATGCAAAGCTCATCGTTACCGGTCGCCATGACCCGTGTATCTGTGCCCGGGCTGTCGTTGTGGTTGAAGCGATGACGGCAATTACCCTTCTTGACTTATACTATACCGCCTTTGGAAAGCATGCATGAAAGATACTCCCTTAATTGTTCAAAGTGACCGAAGCCTCCTCTTAGACGTCCACCACAAGGACAGTGAATCGTGTCGGATCGATCTGATTCGCTTTTGCGAGTTGGTTAAGTCGCCTGAGCATATGCACACCTATCGAATCAGTGAGATCAGTTTGTGGAACGCGTGCAGTGAAGGCCTCACCAGCGAGGCGATCGTCGAAATGGTTGTGCAGTGGTCAAAGTTTCCCCCTCCGGAGAGTGTGCTCTTCTTTATCCGCGATATTGCCAGTCGATGGGGCTCCTTGGTCCTCACAGAAAGTGACGATGAGAACTACTATCTTCTGACGATCTCGATCGATAAGATTCGCGTGGAACTGAGGCACCGCAAAGAGTTGATGAAGATGCTCATCGTCAAAGATGAGCACTCCTTCTTAATCGAGCGATATCTTCGCGGTGAGTTGAAGCTGCGCCTCATCAAGCTTGGTTATCCGGTGGATGATCAAATCCCCCTTACCATGGGCCCGCCCCTGCCCTTTGAAAAACGGGAGACTACAGTAAGTGGTGCCCCGTTTCTTGTTCGCTCCTACCAAAGCCAGGCAGCGGATGCGCTATTGGGGGACTTTGAACGAGGCCGTGGCTTCGGAACGATCGTCCTACCCTGTGGTTCGGGAAAAACCATCGTTGGCTTGGAGATCATGAGCCGTCTTAAGACCAACACGCTGGTAGTTACCACCAACGTGGCAGCTGTTCACCAATGGATGAATGAGATCCTCGATAAAACTACCCTTACGGTCGATGAGGTCGGTGAGTACACCGGCAACCTCAAGGAGCAAAAACAGGTTACGGTGTGTACCTATCAGGTTCTCACCTATCGCAAGAGTAAAACAGCACCCTTTGCCCACATGGATCTGTTGACCAAGGGTGATTGGGGCCTGGTCATCTACGATGAAGTGCATATGCTCCCCGCTCCAGTCTTTAAAGTTACTGCCGAATTGCAGGCAACGTTCCGAGTCGGCTTTACCGCAACCCTCGTTCGCGAAGACGGCCGCGAAGATGAGGTCTTCAGCCTCGTCGGTCCGAAGCGCTACGACGTGCCGTGGGTTGAACTGCAGCAACAGGGCTTTATTGCCCAAGCGTACTGTCATGAAGTTCGCCTCGATCTTCCTAAAGATTTGGAGCTTGAATATGCCTTGGCTACCAAGCGGCAAAAGTATCGAATCGCCAGCGAGAACCCAATGAAGATCGATGTGGTTCGCGCTTTGATCGAGCGGCATAGCGATGACTTTATCCTCATCATCGGTCAGTACATCGACCAGCTCGAAGAGGTCGCAAAGCTCTTCGACCTGCCGATCATCACTGGCAGTACCCCCAATGCTCGGCGAGACGAATTGTATAATGCTTTCAGAAACGGTGAGATTCGGATCCTTGTTGTCAGTAAAGTTGCAAACTATGCGATCGACCTACCCGATGCTTCGGTGGCGATCCAAATCTCCGGAACATTCGGCTCGCGCAGTGAAGAAGCCCAGCGTCTGGGAAGAATCCTAAGGCCCAAGGGTCGCTCGTCGTTCTTCTATTCAGTGATCACCAGATATTCCAGTGAGGAGGAGTTCAGTGCCAATCGACAAAAATTTCTTGCCGAACAAGGCTACAGTTACGAGATCGAGGTGTGGGAATGATGACTGATCAATTAAAAACCCTCCTTGAACACTACAACGACGAAGAATACTTCTTTTTGGCCCGAAACTACTTGGGGTTGATCGAAACTCCCTTTCACAAGGAGCACATCACCGCTAACTTAGTTGGATTTTTCTCCCTTGAAGAGAACCAAAAGAGAATTATTGAGCTTTTGGACCCCTTTGATCAAACCATCATAACCGCCCTCCTCTTCATCGGACCAGTCCGCTTTGAAGATCTCGCGACCCTGTTAAGCGGAATCTACCCCTATGGGGAGCTGCTGCTTCGCCTCGCAAACTTACGTGAAAGGCTCATCGTCATCGCAACCAATAAAACCCTGATCATCAACCCGCTGTTAGAGCAGCGATTTACTGAAATCGCGAGTCTTACCCCCCTTTTTGGGATTCTTAAGGCGGAGGAAACAACCCACCCCTTCAGTTACCGAGAATTCCTCCAAGGAGTTCTCACCCTTGCTGAGCGCCCCAGTCGATCCTTCTTCCGTAAGGAGTATGAACAACTCTTTCCGACGATCCCGAGGGCCGATCTTCAGCAGATCTTTGAAATGATTCACATCAGCTTTGAACGGTTGGGAATCATCATTGAAGATCACCAACGGCGAGTGAATTGGAGTCGGGCTCTTCAGCTCTTCAGCATGAATGATTCCCAGATCCAAGCGGCGATGCTCGGTGTCCACCTTGAAGGCAATGAAGATGCTGCATTGAACACGTGCTGTTATGACTTGATCCTCTTCCTTGAAGAGGTAAAAGCACTCAGCAAAGCTGGCTTACATCGCTTGGGTCAAGCGCTGTCTCTAAAACACCACACAAAGGTGTGTGACTTAATCCCCATTCTCCTCGGCTTGGGCTTTCTTACCAAGAACAGCACCGGCTACCATCGCGTTACCTATACCCACCAAGAACCCGCCTCCTCATTTGTCGTGGACAGTGACTACTCGGTTTCTTACCTCGGTTCAATTGACCCCGATTCGCTGCTCGTCCGATTCGCGACCCTTGAGGTGCTCGACCAAACGAGGTTGTGGCGCATTACCGAAGAGCGACTACGAACCGCGCTGGATGGTGGAATCAGTTTCGATGAGATTAAGCACTACGTCCAGAAGTACGTACACGGTACGGTAAACCCCGCCCTTCTCAAATCGTTGGACTTAATCGCCGAACGATCGACGCAAGCTCAAATCTATGACGGACTGACCCTCCACACCGATGAGCGAGTAAGTCGGCTCGTCGAACAACTGCCGGCCCTTCAAGAGCATATCCTTCAGCGGCTCACTCCCACGGTCTTTTTAATGAGCCGCTCTCATGAACGGGTGTGGCGACAAGCCCTCAAACAAGCGGGAATCATCCTCGGGGCCACAAAAGGTGAGCTTGCCGATTCGAGTGTGGCCGACCACCGAGAGTTCCCGCCGATTCAATGGCCAAAGGACCAACTTCCTGTCAAATCATTGAATCAGCTGGTAGAACTACCCGATTTTGAACTCGATGAGAGACTGAAAGAGGCGATCCTTAAGAAGAAGTACGCCAAGGCGGAAGAAACCGATCTCTTAGAGCGCTTCGAAGAGCGCTTAATCATCAACTCTTCGCAACTCGCGGCCCAAGTGTTGTATACGAGGATTGAAGCAGGTGGTTTTGATTACCAAGGCAAAATCTCCTTGGCGAAGCAAGCTTCCTCAAAGGAGGGAACGATTGTTCAACTCTTTATGGGTAGTGAAGAGGTGATGGCTCTAGCGATGGAGTTGACCT
>CAYUHP010000009.1:24915-33716 GCA_964444595.1 uncultured Sphaerochaeta sp.
GTTCAACTCTTTATGGGTAGTGAAGAGGTGATGGCTCTAGCGATGGAGTTGACCTACACCCCCACGAAGGAAGCGTTGTTTAAGGTTGCAATCTTGCCGCAGATGGAGACTCGGGTAATCCCCCTATCGAAGATCTTCTTGCTCCGTCAAATAAAGATGCTCTTTCTCTAAAGATCGAGGGGGATCCAGTGGGGGTAGTGATACCCACAGAACGCTTCAAACTGAAGCTTGCCTTGCTCGATAAGCATCTCTTTACCTAAGATGAGTTCACACCCAGCCTCGGTTGCTTTTTGAATAAACACCGTCTCTTCTGGTTTATAGATCAGTTCATACGCGATTTCACCTTTCTCAAACTCAAAGGAAGGAATCGGGTTTCTCCCTTCAAACTCCCCCATTCCGACGTTGGTGGTTTGGACGATCAAATCGACTTGGCCTTGGTAGAGGTGGGCGTTCTCCAAGGTATCGTAACTGCTCATCGTTTCGGCGGCGAGGCGCTTGGCTCGTTCAAGTGTTCGATTGAGAATCGTAACTTTCACCCCATGATTGATTAATGCGTACACGATCGCTCGGCTGGCTCCGCCGGAGCCGACGACGAGCGCACTTCTAATCGCCTTCGATGAGATCTTATCAAGAAGCGGGCTTAAGAAGCCGTAGTAATCGGTGTTAATCCCCTTCCACATCCCTTGAATTCGAACAACCGTGTTGCACGAGCCGATCTGCTTCACTTCGCGACTGGTTTTTCCCAAGTAGGGAATAACCGCTTGTTTAAAGGGAATTGTGACGGAAAAGCCCCGTATTTTGAGCAGCTCAGCAAGCTTGAAGAAGGAACGAACTGAATCCACTAAGAAGGGGACGTACACTGCGTTGTAACGAATCGCCTCAAAGCCTTGGTTATGAATCTTCGGCGATGAGGTGTGATAGACGGGGTTTCCGATGATCCCATAGATATGGGTCCTTGGATCGATCTTATCGGCGTGGTATACCTCGCTCATCACCCTAGGGCCCAAGTGCCCCGGTGCCGCATGATCGTCACTGACAAAACTAAGCATCGAGCCAAGGCGTTTGTAGAGGATCCGGGTTGGAATTCCCCACTCGCCCATGCCGATGATGATCTTCTCTTCGAGGTGAGCGAGTTCAGCCTCCACTTGAAAAAGGGTAATCACATCCAAAAGCGATTGGGGGGTTACCGCAACTTTGGGAATATCGCCTTTGTTTGCAAGGCGGCTGACCCGGCCGAAGAGATCTTCGGGGACTCCTTCAAAGTCGTGGTAGGAGCGAATAATCTTCACATTGCGACTACGCAAGCTTTCTTCTAAGTCGACTCGGCCTTCAAAGAGGGGGTCTTTACACTTCAGGTCGCTCTTCTTTACATCCTCTTCAATGTCAACGTAGGTCCAATTGCCTTTGGCAACCTCATAGAGGGTTTGCAGGCGTTCTTTTTCACTCTTACTACAGCGCCCGCCATCGCTTTCTCGGCGGTAGGTGAGGATAAGAGGCAGATCAATCGTTGAAGGAAATACTGAGGCTACCTTCAGCTCATCTTCATCAAGATAGTCCAGGCGCAACTCGGCTGAACCAATCCACTGGCGGTTTTGTTCAACCAAAGCCTTGTTTGCTGCCAAGGTTGATGCGGTGAGCGTTAAGCAAAGCAAGGGAAACCTCCTGTGGATTGTCACCGCAAGCGCGGGTGTGATAAACTCCATCATAGCGCCTACAGCAGGGCTAATCAACACCCGCTTGGCCAAGGGAGAGGGAGTTTGGCTACCTTACAGGTACAGCGGTTATCCATTGCATTTGCCGATCGTCAGCTATTGGACAATGTATCATTTACACTCGGTGATCGAGCCCGAGCAGCTCTTGCTGGCTCAAACGGTAGTGGTAAGTCCACCCTACTGCAAATTATTGCCGGCTTGATGAGTGCGGATATCTACGAATGTGCCCAATCAAGAAACATGAGGATCTCCTATCTTCCGCAAAGCGATATCGTCTTTGAGGAGGGAACGGCGTATGAGCAAGTCGAACTCGCCTACGACCGATTTCTCCCCCTCGTCGACGAACAACACGCAATCGAAGAACGCCTGGCAAACGGCGAGCTTTCTGAGCATCTCTTAGATCGCCTTCATGAGATCCAAGAAATACTGCTCAATGACGGGTACTACGATCGAAAAACCGAGATCGCCATCATCCTCAAAGGCCTGGGCTTTCATGATCACGACCTCAACCGCCCCTGCCGTGAGTTCTCCGGTGGCTGGCAGATGAGAATTGCCTTGGCGAAAGTACTCGCCGAGCAGCCCAACCTCCTCTTACTTGACGAGCCGACAAACTACCTCGACATTGAAGCGCGCTATTGGCTGCGCAACTATTTACGAATCTACCCCGAGTCGATCATGATCGTCAGTCACGACCGTTCCTTCTTAGATGATACAGTCAATGAGGTCTTTGAGCTCTTTGGTGGCCAACTGAAACGCTACAAGGGAACCTACACGCAATACGAGGAGCAACGCGAGCAGGAGATCAAAACCCTGATTCACGCCTATGAGCAACAGCAAGAGGAGATTAAGAAACAGGAGGAGTTCATCGAACGCTTTCGAGCCAAAGCATCCAAAGCGCGGCAAGTCCAAGGACGAGTGAAGCAGCTGGAGAAGCTTGAAGTCATCGAGATTCCCGAACACTTACGAACGATGAGTTTCTCCTTTCCCCCGGCTCCCCATAGCGGCAAGCAGGTTTTCAAGATCGAGCATCTTACCAAGCGCTATGGCGATCTTACCGTTTTTGAGGAGTTTCATTCGATCATCACCAAAGGTGAACGCATCGCCGTGGTCGGAAAGAATGGAACTGGCAAATCAACCCTTTTGCGCATTCTGGCCGGCCTTGATCCGGCGTATGAAGGAACACTGACTCTTGGTTCCGGTGTTCAAATCGGTTACTTTGCCCAAGATGCAAAGCAAACCCTCGACGACTCCAACACCGTCCTTGATGAACTTGGCAGCGTTGCTTCCACGAGCGATCTTCCGCGCCTTCGAACATATCTTGGCTCCTTTCTCTTCAGTGGCGATGATGTCTTTAAGCGAGTCGGAATCTTAAGCGGCGGTGAGCGTTCGCGTCTTGCGTTATTGAAGATTCTAATGCACCCGGTCAATGTGCTCATTTTGGATGAGCCGACTAACCACTTGGATATCTCGGCAAAGAAGATGCTTCTTCAAGCGATTAAGGAGTATGATGGGACCCTGATCTTCGTCAGTCACGACGCCCACTTCATCCAAGAGGTCGCAACAAGTATCCTCTATTTGACGGAGGACCAACCACCGGAGCTCTTCTTGGGCGACTGGTCCTACTTCAGCTATAAACTGGAGCAAAAAGAGGCGGTTGAAGCGAAAAAGCCGATTGAAAAGAAGGATAAACCACTTCTCTCCTACCGCGAAGAGAAGCAAAAGCACAATCGCCTGGTTTCTGTCCGTCGCCAAAGTGAGGAGCTCCTCAGCGAGCACGATCGCCTTCAGGCAAACCTTGAAGAGATCCAGCACTCGATGAGTCAGAGTGAAAACTACTCCGTCGAAGAAAAGATTCTCAAACTGGTCGCCCAAGAGAGTAACCTCACCAAGGAGTTAGCCACCCTTGAAGAGCGCTGGCTTGATCTTGAAGAGGAACGCATGAACTTAGAGGAGGAGCTCTATGGATAAGAGAATCATCCTTGCATCCAAATCACTGGGAAGAAAACTCTTACTTGAAGCGGCGGGCTTTCAAGTCATTGTCCAACCAACGAAAGCCGATGAAAGCCATCACCGAGTGAGTGTTAAAGAGAGTGTTCAACTGCTGGCAAAGCGAAAGATGACCGCCTTTCTTTCAGAAAACCCAAAGCCCGATTATCCGGTGATCGCCAGTGACACCCTCTTAGAGTTCCGGGGAGCCGAACTTGGCCAACCGAGTGATAAAGAAAATGCGCGCTATCAACTAAGCCAACTCTGCGGCTCGACGCACAGCGTCTACTCGGCGTGGGAGCTTTGGATCAACGGAACGATCTATCGTGGATGGGATCAAAGTCTCGTTACCTTCAAGACATTTGATGACGATGCCCTTCAGCGCTATCTTGAAACCAACGAATGGGCCGGGGCGGCCGGCTCCTATCGTTACCAAGGTTTCGGTAAGGCTCTGGTCGAATCACTTGAGGGTGATGAAACGACGGTGATAGGCTTGCCAATGAATCAAATTTTTGGGATACTAGCCAAAGCTCTGCCGTAGTGGCAGGGAAATCTCCACCTTAGGGTGTGTAATAGGAGAAGGGTGACGTACCTTTGGTGCGTCAATGAGGAGGATTATGTCCGTAGTAACCATGAAGAGCCTGCTTGAGTCAGGCGTACACTTCGGCCACCAAACCAAACGGTGGAACCCGAAAATGGCCCGTTTCATCTTTAGTGAACGAAACGGTATCCACATTATCGATCTACAAAAGACCTCAGCGTGTATCGTCGAGGCGTATGACGCAGTTCGTGGCGTCGTAAAACAAGGTAAGAGCGTTCTCTTTGTCGGAACAAAGAAACAAGCCCAGCAGGCGATTGAATCTGAAGCCCAGCGCTGTGGCATGCCGTATGTCAACCATCGTTGGCTCGGTGGAATGCTCACCAACTTTTCAACCATTAAGAAATCTATTGCCACGCTGAAGAAGATTGAGCGAATGGAAAATGATGGTACCTTCGATTCGTTGACCAAGAAGGAAGTCTCCCTCTTGGAGAAACAAAAAGAGAAGCTCGAGAAAAACCTCGGCGGAATCAAAGAGATGAAGGACCTCCCTGGGGCAATTTTTGTGATCGACACGAAGAAAGAAGCGATTGCGATCGCCGAAGCAACCCGCTTGGGCATCCCAGTAATCGCCGTTGTCGACACCAACTGTGACCCCACCTATATCACCTACCCGATTCCCGGAAACGATGACGCAATTCGCGCAATCAGTCTCTTTGTAGAGATCATTGCTAACGCAGTTGTCGATGCCGATAACGAAGCGGGAATCCAAATCATTGAAAGCCTCGGTGATGACGACGAGCCAATTGAAGAGCCCGAAGTCTCCAAGGACGAGGATGATGAGGATGAAGAAGAAGCCATTGTCTACTCCACTGAAGAAGATGCTGACTACTCCCAGTTTGAGGAGAAGGAAGAAGCAGCCGAAGAGAGTGTCGAAGAAGACGATGAAGATGAGACCCTGTATAACGATAAGTAGGAGTACGCACGTATGGTAATTACCGCTGATTTGGTAAAAAAGCTCCGGGATGCCACCGGTGCCGGTATGATGGATTGCAAGAAGGCGCTCACCGAAGCAAACGGTGACTTCGCCGAAGCAGAAAAGATCTTAAAGAAGATGGGCCTTGCCGCAGTAGCAAAGCGCCAAGATCGGGCAACCGATAATGGCCGAGTATTTGTAAAAGTGGCAAAGGATAAGGCGATTATCATCAATCTCACCTGTGAGACTGACTTTGTTGCAACAAACAAAGAGTTCATCGCCCTCGGTGAGAAGATTTGTGATGTTGCCCTCGAAAAAGGCTACACTGCGATCAATGATGAGCTCAACGCAATGGTTACCGACCTCATTTCCATCATCAAGGAAAATATGAGTCTGGCTAATCTCACCGTCTATGATATTGCTGCCGATGAGTTTGCTGCAACCTACACCCACGGTGAAGGTTCCCTCGCTGTATTGGTGAAGCTCAAAGCGGGAGATTCTGCAGTCTTTGAGAAGGAAGAGGTTAAAGAGTTTGCCAACGACCTGGCTTTGCACGTCGCTGCCTTTACCCCCTCCTACCTCTCTCGAGATAAGGTTGATGAGAAATACATCGCCGACCAGGTAGAGATCTTCACCGCCCAAGCCGCGAAGCTTGATAAGCCCGCCAACGTGGTTGAAGGGATCGTCAAAGGCAAGCTGAACAAGCACTTAAGCGAGATCTGCTTCTTGGATCAGCCATTTGTTAAGGATGATTCAATCTCCGTCGCCAAGAAGGCTCAGGAGATTGGAAAGGCAGTCGGAACCACCTTAGAGGTTGTCGACTACGCCTACCTTAAGGCTGGCTGGGCCGCTTGCGCTGTATAAGTAATGGAATTGAGACCCACCACTCACGAACGTGAGTGGTGGCTTTATTGGAGGAGTCATGCACAACGTATTGGAAAGCTGTGAAACCAAAATGCAGAAATCAGTAGAGAGCCTTGAACGCGAGTTCGGAACCCTGAGAACGGGACGGGCCTCAGCCTCGCTGCTCGATCGGATTCGAGTCGATTATTACGGCTCCGAAACTCCCCTCAACCAGGTTTCAACGATCAGCACCCCCGAGGCTCGCACGATCGTCATCCAACCATGGGACAAGAGCTTGCTCGGTATCATTGAAAAGGCGATTCTCAAGAGTGACTTGGATCTTCCGCCGAACAATGACGGCAAACTTATTCGGCTCAACTTTCCCCCATTGAATGAGGAACGCCGCAAAGCATTGGTGAAAACTGCAAAGGGTATCGCCGAGCAATCACGCGTCGCGATCCGAAACATTCGCCGTGAAGCAATTGACGAGCTTAAGAAGCTTGAGAAAGCGAGTGAAATCAGCGAAGATGAGCTCAAGGATGGGGAGAACCAAGTCCAAAAACTGACGGATTCTCACGTACAACAGATCAACACCCTCTCTGATGAAAAAGAGAAGGAGATCATGGAGATCTAAAGGATGAGTGATGACCAGCTTGGTCTCAAACACCTTGGGATAATCATGGACGGAAATGGCAGGTGGGCCAAACGGCGAAACCTGCCCCGCACCGCCGGGCATCTCGAGGGACTGAAGGCGCTAAAAAAAGTTATTATTGAAGCGATACACCAACAGATCAAGTGGGTCACCTTTTACGCGTTCTCAACAGAGAACTGGAAGCGCAGTGAAGAGGAAGTCTCCTTCTTAATGCGCCTCTTTACCAGCAAGCTACTCGGTGAGCTTGCCTTCTATCGAACTCATCAAATCCGAATTCTCGCCACGGGAGACCTCTCAGTTCTTCCGCCTGAAGTAAAGAAAGTGATCGACGACACGGTAGAAGCGACGAAAGATCACACCACTATTACCGCTATCATCGCGATCAATTACGGCGGTCGGGATGAGATCGTTCGCGCTGTTCGCCGCCTACTTTCTCAAAACGAGGAGCTGAGCGTTGAAGCAATAACTTCAAATTTAGACTTGCCCCAACTCCCTCCTGTGGATATGATTGTGAGAAGCGCCGGTGAGATGCGGCTGAGTAACTTCCTTTTATGGGAGAGCGCATACGCCGAACTGGGATTTTATGAGCCTCTCTGGCCAGATTGGGGTTCTGCTGAAGTCCAACTCATCGTTCGCGATTACGCCAAGCGGGTGCGTACTTATGGGGGAATTGGATGAACTCAACAGTAAAACGGATACTTACAACAGCGATCGCCCCACCTGCCCTCTTTGCCATCATTCTTTTTCTTCCCCACGCTTCCTACGCAGCACTCAGTGTGTTGGCAATCTTGGTGACGATCGGCGGAGCTCATGAACTGAAAGCTCTTATGAAAGCCGCCCAGGGATCCGTAACGAGGCTGCCGACCGTTGTTTCGGCCCTCCTTCCCCTAGCTCAGTGGATCCAACACGTTTACCTGCCCCACCTTGAAGTGACCTTCTATACGTTTGTCATCCTTTGCCTAGTCGTTTGTACCTTGGAGCTCACCTGTGGGAAGAAGGACTCATACAATGGTTCGATCACTCGAATCTCCGGTGGAGTATTCATCCTCTTCTATCCCGGGCTCCTGATCACGTTCATTCAACGGGTAACCGTTCTGCATAGCCCCGATCTTCTCCTGATTCTCTTCTTCTTGATCATCTTCGGAAACGATGTCTTTGCCTACGTATTCGGAATGTGGCTTGGAAAAAACAACCGAGGGTGGGCGGATGTCAGCCCCAACAAATCAATCGCCGGTTTAGTCGGTGGAATCCTTTCGGCGATGGTTCTCTCGACCGTATTGGTCCTTACGATTCCTGCCCTATCAGCACTTTTGACGATCACGCAAACCCTCATCATCAGTGCGCTCACTGCAATCGTTGCAAATATCGGTGATTTAATCGAATCAGCGTTCAAACGCTCGGCTAAGATGAAGGACAGCGGCACCTTGATCCCCGGCCGTGGAGGCTTGCTTGACTCCATTGATTCGATGCTCGTTGCCAGTCCGATCTTCTTCCTGCTTCTTGTCGCCTTTGGCGTGCAATGAAACGGATAGCGATTTTAGGAGCAACCGGCTCGATTGGTCGAACCGCTCTATCAGTTATCCGCTCTCGTTCGGACCTTAATCTCCAGGTCGTATCACTCTCCTCGCATAACAATAAAGATGAACTGCTCCGCGTTTCAAATGAGTTTCACTGTGAAGCGGTCTGTTTAACGGGGCAGGTCTCTGAAACATCATACTACGGCTATGATGGCTTAGTTGCAATGCTCAACGAGCATCCGGTCGATATCGTTCTTAACGGAATCGCCGGCTTTGACGGGCTCAAAGCTTCCGTGGCAACTCTGCAAGCTGGGTATGATCTGGCACTCGCCAATAAGGAATCAGTTGTATGTGGCGGCGAACTACTCTTTGCAATCGCAAAGAAGCATAATGCAGCGATCATCCCCGTGGACAGTGAACACTCGGCGATCTATGAACTCTTGAAGGGCCGAGAGCGAGACGAGATCGAATCGGTGATTCTCACCGCCAGCGGCGGACCCTTTCGAACCCGCGATCTGTCCACCTTTGACTCGATTACGGTACGCGATGCCCTTGCCCACCCGACGTGGCAGATGGG
>CAYUHP010000010.1:0-4788 GCA_964444595.1 uncultured Sphaerochaeta sp.
CAAAGAGGTAGCCGACCTCCAAGGGAGAGAGGCCGCTTGGCGGATCGAAGCGAACAACCGGAACAAAGAGTTCATCTTGGCCGTAGCGCTTCCAAATCGAAAAGGAGTGAACCAAGAAAAGCCCAACAAGGAGGATTGCTCCGATATACAGCGGTATCGTTAAGTCGATGAACTTCTTTACCTCGCTGTAGTACCCCTCCTCCAAATCAACGTAGAGGGTAAGCGCTTCGCCGGGGCGAAGGTTTTGGGCACTGCCTGTTATCGTCATTCCGTCACTACTGATCGTGTACTCACCCCGTTGGAGCGTTGATCCAGCTCGACCTCCGGTTAAGGAGACCTGACTGGGGGTAATCGGCTTTGGAAAGTGAACACTGAAGGTAAAGAGTCCGATCTCCTCCGCCCATCCCGGTCCAAGGAGGTTGTAGTAGAAGAAATCCCCGTCCCGATTTCGGTCATCCCCGATCTCCAAGGTGTAGGAGATCTCATACGCTTTCATACCTTTCACTGTGGCGTTGGCATCACCGAGGCGAAAGGTTGCCCATCCGGAAGAGACACTGTCTCGGATGATCGGATCACTTGCTTGGAGACCGGTCAGCTTGATTCGTTGGTTCCCATACTGCGTTGGAATCTCCCGAAAGATCCCATGCTTGGGGACAAAGAAGTTCACCCCAATGTGTTCGGTGATCGCATAGGAGTTATCGAGGTCAACGTGCACATCCACATCGATCTGTTCAAAGGTGTAGTCGCTCGCACCGATTGGCAGAGCGATGAGGACGAGCATAAGGAGGAGGAGTCTTCGTTTCATCAGAACTTCACGTCAACTCGGGCTCGAGCTTCATCTTCGATCTGCAGGTACGGTCGCTTGGTAAAGTGAGCAAGCGAAGCAACAATCGAGGAGGGAAAAACCTCGCAGATCGTGTTCAATTGCTTGATGATCGCATTGTAGTACTTTCGAGCGGAGAGCAGCTGCGTTTCAATCTTTGAAAGTTGGGTTTGAAGATCCAAGAACCCTTGGTTCGCTTTGAGGTCAGGATACGCTTCGCTTAAGGCAAAGAGGCTCTTAAGCGAGGAGGAGAAGGAGGCGTTCAGTTGGTCTTTTTCCTCCAACGATCCCGCTCCCATCGCCTTGTTCCGAGCTTCAATGACTTTGGTGAGGGTCTCTTCTTCGTGCTTGGCATACCCCTTTACCGTCTCGACCAAGTTGGGAACAAGGTCATAGCGTTGCTTCAAGTGTACATCAATGGCACTTTCTGCTTCTTCAGCTTGGTTTCGCAACCTAACGTACCGGTTGTATACGGAAACACCCCAAATTAACAGGAGAACAACAAGAGCGAGCAACACATAAACAATAAGCATGGGAACCTCCAATGTGTGTATTCTCCTTTAGCTTGCGCTGAGAAAAAGGACGTGTCAAGATACGGACACACCTTGATTGTTCCCCAAGAGTACTGTATCTTTATTCGTGGTTACTGTATAAATATTCCTCGCAAGGAGCGCCTAGAATATGAAATCTCGTCACAACCGTTTAGCTGTCGTAAAAGAGCTTATTCGTAATAATCGGATTGATAACCAAGACACCCTCCTCTCCATGCTGAAGGTTGAGGGCTTTACCGTTACCCAGGCAACTCTCTCGCGCGACTTGAAGATGCTCAAGGTCGGGAAGATCAGCGACGGGTGGTCCGGCTACTACTACAGCTTACCCGAAAATGATTTGATCAGCGAATCAGAGAAGAGCTATATCCAAGATGTTCGGCGCGGGATCATCTCCATCGAGTTCAGCGGAAACTTTGGAGTTGTTAAAACTCGCCCCGGTCACGCTAACAGCGTTGGCATCGCGTTGGATATCCTTGCGATCCCTGAGATCCTTGGCACCTTGGCCGGCGATGATACGATCTTTGTAATTTTACGCGAAGGGATGACGAAGGAGGACCTTCTGGAGTCCTTTAAGATCCGCATCCCCGATATAGAGGATTAATCAATGAACTACATCAATCTCACCGAAGCAAGCGCCTTCAAAGCGCTTGTTGAAGCTGCAAAACCAACAGTCAAAGAGTTACTCTCGAAAAAGCGAATCCAAGAGTGTGTTGTCCCCTCCGCTCAAGGACTCGCCTACAGCTATGCGGCGATGCCGATAAGTTCCGAGATTCTCACCCACCTACAAAGTCTGAGTGATGAGCTTCAGCTCACCGAAAAGTATCAAGTCCTCCTCGACGGAGCGGTGATGAACACCGGCGAGAATCGCCTGGTGCTCCACCACTTAACGCGCGGCCAAATCGGAAAAAATGTCGTTGTCGATGGTGAAGACAAACGTTCCTTCTATCTTGGCGAGCTTTCCAAAGCCCGCACGTTCAGCGAAGAGGTTCGATCCGGGGCCTACCGCCTTTCCACGGGAAAAGAAGTGAAGCACGTGGTGCAGGTCGGAATCGGGGGAAGTGACCTTGGCCCCCGAGCCCTGTACTTGGCCCTCAAGGATTGGGCAAAGGCGGAGGGCAAAACAACGATCTCCGCATCCTTTATCTCCAACGTCGACCCGGATGATCCCTCGGGTGTGCTCTCCGCCCTCAACGCCGAAGAAACCCTCTTTGTCCTCGTCTCCAAGAGCGGTGTCACCCTTGAGACATTGACCAACCAGCGTTTTGTCCAGGCGTGGTTGAAGAAACAGAACCCCAAGATCGACCCCGCCAAGCACATCGTGGCGGTTACCAGCAAGAGCAGCCCCCTGGCTCAAAGTGAGGAGGTTGCCGCCTCCTTCTTC
This sequence comes from uncultured Sphaerochaeta sp., assembly GCA_964444595.1. GTDB lineage: Bacteria > Spirochaetota > Spirochaetia > Sphaerochaetales > Sphaerochaetaceae > Sphaerochaeta. The sequence continues at coordinate 2,756 of CAYUHP010000010.1, forward strand.
ATCGATGATTACATCGGCGGGCGCTACTCCTCCACCAGCAGTGTGGGCTCAGTCATTCTCTCGATCGCCTTTGGTTTTGATGCGTTTGAAGCACTGCTCAAAGGAGCCCATGAGGCAGACAAAGCGGCGTTGCATCCCCACATAGATGAAAACGCCGCGCTCTTGGATGCCCTGATCGGAGTATATCTGAGAAACGTCCTTCACTATCCAAGTACCGCAATCCTTCCCTACAGCCAGGGCCTCAGCCGCTTCCCCGCCCACCTTCAGCAGTTGGATATGGAGTCCAACGGCAAAAGCGTTAACCGAGCGGGCCAGCGACTCTCTTACCCAACCGGTCCAGTCATCTTCGGCGAACCGGGAACAAACGGCCAGCACTCTTTTTATCAGCTCCTTCACCAAGGAACTGATATCGTGCCGCTGCAGTTTATCGGCTTCAGCGAAAGCCAGCTACGGGATGATATCGTAGTTGAAGACTCAAGCAGCCAAGAGAAGCTTGTTGCCAACCTTGTAGCCCAGATCGTTGCCTTTGGTTTAGGTAAGGATGATGGTGATCCAAACAAGACCTTTGAGGGCAATCGCCCCTCCAGTCTTCTCTTTGCAAAGCGACTGACGCCACAGGTCCTCGGAGCTCTTTTATCGCACTATGAGAATAAGGTGATGTTCCAAGGCTTCGCCTGGAACGTGAACTCCTTTGACCAAGAGGGGGTCCAACTTGGCAAACTCCTTGCCACGAAGGTCCTTCAAGGCAGCGAGGGGGATGAGATCCTCCAAGCGTACAGCGCTCTGTTCTAAGCCCAAGCCCCTTCGGGGGCTTTTTTAGTGTGAAGATGTTGTGTCATTTATCCCCTCTTTAGTTGTCTCATGCTGATTAGTTGAGTACTATCGAGTGAGATACCATGATACCAGCATTAAGAAAACAGACGGTGGGGAACCGTCTTCCAACCATTTTAACAATCCTCTTTGTCATTCTCGAAGTCATCATGGATGTAACAATCCCATATTTGATGGCCAATCTGCTCGACCGCGGGATCAGCGGTTCTTCGATGAGTGAGATCATCTACTGGGGGGCAGTGCTACTGCTCTGCAGCTTTGTCGCCCTTGCCTTTGGAGTACTCAGCGGAAGCTTTGCCGCTCGGGCTTCAACCGGCTTTGCCCGCAACGTCCGCAAATCCCTCTACCATAAGGTTCAGGAGTTCTCCTTTGCCAACCTAGATCGCCTTCCCTCATCAAGTCTGGTAACTCGGCTCACCACCGATGTTACTAACGTCCAGATGGCGTACCAGATGCTCACCCGCATTGCGGTGCGCAGTCCGGTCCTGTTGATCTTCAGCTTTTTCATGGCGTATACGATCAACTCCTCGTTAAGTTTGGTGTTCCTCGTCGCCATTCCGACGTTGGCCCTTGGCCTCTTCTTCCTCATTCGCCTTGCCTACCCGATCTTCACGAAGGTGTTCAAAACCTACGATCGGATGAACACGGTAGTCCAAGAAAACATCCGCTCCATTCGGGTAGTCAAATCCTTTGTTCGCGAAGAGCATGAAATTGAAAAGTTTAACGATGTAAACAGTGAAATCTACAACCAATTCTCCAAAGCGGAGAAGATCGTCGCCTTCAACAGCCCACTGATGCAAGGAGCGATGTATGCTTCGATCCTTGCGATCAGCTATATCGGGGCTAAACTCATCACCTCATCCTCAATGACCACCGGTCAACTGATGAGCTTCATCACGTACACCTCACAGATCCTGATGAGCTTGATGATGCTCAGCATGGTGGTGGTGATGCTCACGATCAGCCGCGCCTCGATTCAGCGAATCGAAGAGGTTCTCAATGAAGAGAGCGACATCACCGAAAAGAAGGATGCCGTCAGTATGGTAGCCGACGGCTCAATCACCTTTGACGATGTCTCTTTCAGTTACACCAACCAAGCGGACAAACTCAACCTCAAACACATCACCTTGAATATCCCCTCCGGCTCAACGGTTGGAATCTTAGGGCCGACGGGAAGCGGAAAGAGTTCGCTTGTTCAGCTC
>CAYUHP010000010.1:4888-32841 GCA_964444595.1 uncultured Sphaerochaeta sp.
ATCGCCCGAGCTCTGCTTAAAAAGCCAAAGGTGCTCATCCTCGATGACTCAACCAGCGCAGTCGACACGAAGACTGAAGCTTCGATTCGCTCCGCTTTGAGAAGTGAACTAAAGGATACAACTAAAATTATTATCGCCCAACGAGTCAGCTCCGTTGTTGATGCTGATCAAATCATTATCTTGGAAGACGGGATGATCCACGCAGTGGGGAATCATGAAACATTGTTACATTCGTGCACGCGGTATCAAGAGATGTACGAAGGCCAGCTGCGCAAGGAGGAACGAGCATGAGAGGTCCTCAAATGCGCGGCGGTGGCGGAGGCCCCCGTGGCCGAGTCCCCGCAAAAATGGATTTTGGAACATTCAAGCGCCTGCTAAAGGTTGTCTTTGCCCCGTATAAGGGCCGCCTTATCGTCGTTACGATCGCAATCCTCTTCAGCTCTATTGCCGGAGTTGCCGGCTCGCTCTTCCTAAAAACCTTGATCGACGACTATATCACTCCGATGATCGCCATCGGTAGCGGAGCCTCCTTCACCCCCCTAATCAAAGCACTGGGGGTGATGGCCTCGATCTACCTCGCCGGGGTTGTGGCTACGTTCCTCTACAACTGGCTGATGATTGAGATCGCCCAAGGATCGCTCAAGGCGATTCGCTCGAAGATGTTTACCCATATGCAGAGTTTGCCGCTCTCCTACTTCGATCAACGCTCCCACGGGGATGTGATGAGCCTGTACACCAACGATGTCGATACGCTGAGGCAGATGGTGACCCAGTCGCTACCGAACTTCATCAACAGCGGGGCAACGGTCATCGCGATCTTCCTGGCGATGATCTTCTCCTCTTGGCAGCTGACGCTCGTTATCCTCGGAACCCTTTCGATCGCCCTGTGGCTCTCCTCTAAAGTGACGGGTAAAAGCGGTTCCTACTTTGTGAAGCAACAACAGGCGTTGGGAAAAACCAACGGATTCATTGAAGAGATGGTCCATGGTCAGAAAGTAATCAAAGTATTCACCCACGAGGAGAAAGCAAAAGAGCAGTTTGATGTGCTCAATGAAGAGCTCTACTCCTCGGCGTATAACGCCAACCGCTTTGCCAACATCCTCATGCCGATGATGGGTAATATCGGGTACATCCAATACGTCCTTGTTGCAATCGTTGGTGGGTTGTTTGCAATCCATGGCAAGGGGGCGATGACCTTAGGGACGATCGCTACCTTCCTCCAACTCAGTCGGAATATCAACCGCCCCATCACCCAGATGGCAAACCAGCTAAACAGCGTTGCAATGGCGTTAGCGGGAACAAAACGAATCTTCGAACTCCTTGACGAAGCAAGCGAGATCGATGAAGGGACGATTCAGTTGGTGAATATGTGCAAAGAACACCCTGACTCCCTTCAAGTAACGGAGCAGACCGGCTGTTGGGGGTGGAAGAAGGGCGATGAGCTTACCCGCCTTAAGGGGGTGGTTGCCCTCGACCACGTTGATTTCAGCTATGTTGAAGGCAAGCAAGTTCTTCACGATGTTACCTTACGCGCTGATGCGGGTAAGAAGATCGCCCTTGTCGGTTCAACGGGAGCTGGGAAAACTACGATCACCAACTTGATCAACCGCTTCTACGATATCGATGAGGGGACGATCCATTACGATGGCATACCGATTCGAGATATCAAGAAGGCGGATTTAAGAAAATCCCTTGGCGTGGTGTTACAGGATGTGAACCTCTTCAGCACGACGGTGATGGAGAATATCCGCTACGGAAATCTTGAAGCGACCGACGAGGAGGTCATCGCGGCAGCAAAGCTTGCAAACGCCGACTACTTTATCTCCCACCTGCCTCAGGGGTATCAAACTGAACTTCGCGGAGACGGATCTTCCCTCTCCCAAGGTCAGCGCCAGCTGATCTCAATCGCCCGAGCGATCGTTGCCGATCCACCAGTCTTGGTGTTGGATGAAGCGACCTCCTCGATCGATACTCATACTGAAGAGATCGTACAAAAAGGGATGGATGCGCTGATGCAAGGACGGACTGTCTTGGTAATCGCCCACCGCCTCTCCACGATCCACAACGCCGATCTGATCATCGTCTTGGAGCATGGCGCGATCATTGAAGCGGGAACGCACGATGAACTGATGACCCAAAAGGGCCAGTACTGGCGCCTTTATACGGGAGTCTTTGAACTGGAGTAAGTAACTAGAACGATTCCCAACACCACGGCAACCATCGCCCCAAAGAGTTGAAGCCCCACGATCGACTCTTTGAGGAAGATCGCTGAGAGAATCGCACCAAAGACGGGAATCAGTGAGTTGAAGATCGTAATCGAGCTGACTTTATTGTGCTTCAGTAAACTGGTCCAAATCGAGAACGCCATCGCACTGAGGGCGGCAAGATAGAGCATCAACATATACCCACTGAGTCCGCTTTGTGGGAAGCTTGCTCCCATGAGCAGGCCGATTACAAGAAGAACCAATCCTCCGAGGCCCAGTTGCAGGCCGCTTAAGAGAACCGGGTCGACCTCTTTGGAGATATGCTTTGAATAGAGGCCACTTGAGGAGTGAAGCAGGGCAGCAAGGACGATGAACCCCTCTCCTTGAATAAGGAAGGAGAAGTTGAACCCACCATCTAAGTTCACAAAGATTACCGCACTGAAGCCGAGGATAACTCCAAGACCTTTGCGAAGGGTAATCTTATCGTTGGTGTAGACAAAGTGAGCTAACAGGGCACTGAAGAACACCGTCGAAGCGTTGAGGATTGCTCCCTTGGATCCGGTCGTATAGGAAAGTCCGATATAAAAGAATGTGTAATGGATCGTGGTTTGAATCAGGGCTAGAGTCACAATGTGTTTCCAATGCTTCTTTTTGAGGGTTCGAATCCCCCCTTGGCCCTTGCCCATCAATGGCCTGATCGCCAAGACAAGCACTCCGCTTAAGGCAAAGCGGAGGCCGGCGTACGCCATCTTCGCAGCGGTATCGTCACTACCCACATGAAAGAGTTCATAGCCAATCTTAATCGCTGGGTATGCACTGCCCCAGAGGAAGGCACAGAAGATTGCGAGAGCTGCACTTACAGCTCGCTTGGTAAGAATCGAGGATTTGTTATTCACAAGCTACCTCCGTAGCAAACATTTCTAAGGTTCCATTTCGAAAGGAAGAAATTGGAGTGTTATTCGGATTGATCAGGCAATCGGTAACGAGGTAGGTCTTCATCCCCATCTCTAGGGTGACCATATCTTCAACGACATCATTACCTACCATCAAACAGCGACTCGGTTCAAGGCCCAAAGTATCGATGATCTCTTGGTAGTAGCCAAGGTTTGGCTTGGCGTAGGAAAAATCTTCATAGGTTGTAACAAGGGCAAACTCCTCTTGCCTTAGGTTTGCCCAGCGCATTCGAGCCAACGTCCCCGCTCGGGGAAAGAGGGGGTTGGTCGCAAGTACGAGGCGTAAGCCTTTGCTTGTAAGGGTATCTACGATTTTTCGAGCAAGGGGTGTGGGTGTTGCGTATTCGATTAAGGTTTCAAACATCCCCTCATAGAAGGGAAGGAACCTCTGGTTCATCTCTTGTGCATCATAGCCCGTTGTGGCGCTAAACACCGAATCGAAGCGTTCCTTATTGGTCATCGTTCCATCGTTAACCAGCATCGCTTCAAAGCCAGCTTGCAGGGCAGTACTCATCATCTTTACATCGTAGCCCAAAAGCATACTTTGCTTGGCAAAGAGCGTAAAATACCCATGAGCAAACTGATCTTGATTCAAAGGAAGAAGCGTTCCATCCAAGTCAAAGAGGATTGTATCTATCTTGTTGAGCATAGGCTGATAGTACGAGCTTTCTTCGTTGAGGGTCAACTCACACAAAAGGAATCTCAAAGTATCGCAGCTCTTCCTTAAACGTATCTTGAGCGGCCAAGCACGTATCCCTAAGAAAGCCCTGTTTGTGTTCCCACTGCTGTAACCCGCGGTAATAAAAGGCCTTCATTGAATCGCTAATGATAAACGGAACAATATTATGTGCCAAACATTCCTTGAACATGATAAGTCGTCCCACCCGTCCGTTACCGTCTTGAAACGGGTGGATTCGCTCGAAGCGAACATGAAACTCAAGGATGTCGTCAAATCGGATGGAAGTAAGACTGCGGTACCACGAGAGAAGCTCACCAATCTCTTTACCGACAAGCTTCGGTGGTGTCGTATTCATTCCGCCAACTTCATTGGGTACCTTCTTATATTCACCGGTAGCGAACCACGGTTTGCGACTATCGCTGGTTCCGTGCTTGAGAAAATGGTGAAGTTTTTTAATAAACGATTCGGTTAGTTCGTACCGTCCTCGGTCGATGATGAAATCGATCGCTCTGAAATGGTTTGCTGTTTCGATGATGTCATCGACGTTGAAGGGGCCTCCCTCCACACCGACTGTATTGGTTTCAAAAATATATCGGGTCTCCTCTTCGCTCAACGAACTTCCTTCAATTCGGTTGGAGTTGTACGTCAGTTCAATGTGTATTTTATGATAGATACCGCCTTTGATTTGAGCAGAGCGCTCCTCTTGGAGTCGGTACAAAAGAGCCGAATGGTTAGCTTTTTGGGCTAGAGGAGGAGTGGCATCGGAGGGAATCTTCCAACTTCGCCCTACCTTCTGGGCACCTTCAATCACACCGTTGCTGCAGTAATGGCGAATGGTGCGTTCGCTCATCTGCCACATCCGAGCGACTTCGCTCACTGAGTGATATTCCATCTTTTTCTCCTTTACATTGTAATATAACCGTATATCGGCAAAATTTCAAGTTTTCCATATTTCCTATTTCTTGCCGCAAAAGGCCCAAAAAAACCCCCAAGGAAAAGGAGGTTAAACCTTGGGGGAACAAAAGGAGGTTAGAAAAAATCCGATATATAAGCTCTTGAACTGGTGGGTTCGTAAGCTGTCGTTCTCTTTCTTGATCGTACAGTAATGATTCTATTAAAAAGAATCAAGCACATTTTTGCCTTTTCGAATAAATTATTAAAAATGTTTTCTTACCCTATAGGACTTTACACCTAGAGGTGGTCAAGTTTCACAAAAATATTGTACTTGTGCAAAAATCATTACATTCTAATTTTTCATCGAAATCGGTTGGCGAGTATTTTCAAGCACATCGCGCCAGAGGGTCCCTCTCAGATCGACATAGTTTCGCTCGCCAACTGCCACATCAATCGGCAAGTGGACAAACCTATTGTGCAACATGCCAATAAGAGCGGAAGTTTTTCCCGCCATCGCCGCATGAACCGCATGCGCTCCGAGCCGGGCACAGTAGATGGAGTCATAGGAATCTGCCGGAGCAGAGCGAATGATATAGGAAGGATCGATATATTTAAGGTTTACTTCGATCCCCTCCTCCTTGAAGTACTTGATGATCTCATCTTTGAGGAAGATTCCGATATCGTGGAACTTCGGGTTGCCTGAAGCGTCCACTTCTCCGGTCTCCGGGACCAAATCTTGGCCAGCACCCTCACTGACGAGGACCACCGCGTGGTCGCGATCAAGAACTCGCTTCTTCAAATGAGCCAGAAACCCATTCGGACCATAGAGATCAAAGGGGTTTTCTGGAATCAAGCAGAAGTTCACATCACTTTGGGCAAGGGAGGTGTTCGCTGCGATAAAGCCGCTTTCGCGTCCCATCACTTTGACCAACCCGACTCCATGAATCGAGTTCCGCGCTTCAACGTGGGCACCCCGAACTACAGGGACCGCCATTTGGACTGCGGTATCTACTCCAAAGGAGGATTGGATCAAGGACAGGTCATTGTCGATCGTCTTGGGGATACCGATGACTGAGATCTTCAGCCCTCGGCGGCCAACCTCTTCGGCGATATCACGCGCTCCGCGCAGCGTCCCATCGCCTCCGATCGTTACTAGGATGTTCACATTGAGCTTTTCAAGCGAATCAACGATCTCTTCAACTTGCTTTCCGCCACCCCGAGCTGAGCCGAGGATCGTCCCACCCTTCTCTTGGATATCATCAACCACATCGGGATCAAGGGGGATGAGCGGCCAGGGACTGGAGGCGAGCAGACCTTGGTAGCCGTATTGGACTCCGCTGATTCGCCGTACGCCGTAGCGGTACCAGAAACAGCGAACTACCGCCCTGATGACGTTGTTCAGTCCCGGGCAAATTCCGCCGCATGTTGCGATCGCTGCGTGGACGTGGTTGGGGTTGAAGTAGATCTTCTCCCTGGGGCCAGCTAACTCCACCGTCTCTTCAAAGCGGGGAACTTGCCGACCGACCTCATTCATCATCGCTTCAATGCTAAAGAGGATGTGGTCGCTGTCTCGAACGTAATCCGCTTGGGCGTCACCATTCTTAGGGCCCATGATGATCGGGTTGGGTACTTTCGTCGTTCCTAAACTTGAAATTGTGAAATCATAGCTCTTTGTGCTCATCAGTTTCCTCCGCTATCTTCTTAAACGTATCGACAAACTCTTGGTAAGGTGCCTCAAGGCGCTCTTTCGCTTTCAAGTGAAAGGAACGATAGGCTGCAACAAACTTTTCGGCTGCTTCGGTGAGGGTTGCCCCTTCGCGGGAAGAGCCGCCTCGTTTGCGCTCGAGCATCTTCAACCCGAGTCCTGTTTCTAAGTTTTCAATCATACCATACGCTTTTGAGTAAGAGATGCCTAGCACAAGAGCAGCTTTGCGCAGGGACGAAGTGCGGGCGATCTCTTCCAAGAGCCACAGCACCCCGATTCCCATGAACTTTTCATCCTTTTCGTTAACCAGATAGAGTTTACTCTTTAATTCCATAGCTCTCCTGCCGCTTGGTGAACAAGGTCCACCAATTCGCCGACTTTCTCCAAATCAACAGAGCAATAGGCAACACGGAGGGTGGTATCAGCGATGTTAATCGTACCCACTTGGTAGTGGTCGAGGAGATAGCGCCGCAGCTCTTCGGCACTTCCTTTAGTTTTAAACGCCATGAAGTATCCACTGTTACACGGATAGGGGATTAAGTTTGAATCCCCTTCATGACTCTTCAATCGTTCTTTGAGAACTTGGTAGCGCTGCTTCATCTCACTGAAAACGGTTTGCTTATCAAGCTCGTACCGACTGCCCTCTTCGATCGCCTTAACGAGTAAACTTTGGCCAGGGCGATCACAGTTGGAAACACTGGTTCGAATTGCTCCAAGGGTTTTCTTATTCAATGCATCATAGTGCTCATCATTGAGGTTCTTTGACCCGTAGGTGATAAACCCGATTCGGAAGCCCCAGACCATCTCCTCTTTCGTGGCGGCATCACACTTGATCGCAAAGATTCGCTCATGGGCGGTGCACAACTTGGCAAAGATCGATTCTTGAGCGATCTCCTCTTCAAAGAAGAGACCATAGTAGGCATCATCGCTGATGACGTTGAGGATCATCCCCTCCTCGGCAAGGTTTGTGAGGCCTTGGACCAACTCATTCTGCTCCGCTTCGGTCAGGGAGTAGCCGGTTGGGTTGTTGGGGAAGTTGAGCAGAAGGTGAACCTTCTTCTCGTTTGTGGAGGAGAGAACCTCAAGCAGCGCTTTGGTATTAAAGCCACCGGCTTCAGTAAAAAATGGGAAGGTTTTTACATTCGCCGCATGCTGGTGGAGGTAGATCAGCTCGTAGTTATCCCAACTTAAGTCGGGGATGATAAAGGTATCGCCGGCCTCTACAAAGAGGGAGGCAACAAGGGAAAGGCCATGGGTAAGACCGGCGGTTACCAAAGGTAGGGAGAACTTCTTATCAGTAAGGGATGGGTTTTTTACCAGCATCTCTTTCAGCCAGAGCTTGCGAAGCTTCATGTCGCCGCCGCCGGGGGCGTAGGAGAAGAGATCGTTTGGTTCAAACGATCCGGGAACAAAGTAATCGAAGATATCCCTCAGGTGCATCGCCTGCCCACCAAGGGTGGCTAAGCCAGCGGTGGCATTAAACCGTTTCGCTTTTACTGTTGCCTCGGCACTTTGGGCAACAATACCCTTAGGAAAAAAGATTCGTCTTCCAGCATCGGAGAGCAGGGAGTCGACTACCGACCCCGTGAGGGCTTGGTTGAGTTCAATCGCGAGTTCATGCATGGTGTTCCCTCCATAATTTCCTCTTTGTATACCTGTTTTTTTCGCTTATGTCATTACACTACAGGAAAAAAACCACTCATTCACTCAACATTTGGATAAACGTCGCCTCATCAATAACTTGAATCCCCAATTCCTGGGCTTTTGTGAGCTTACTGCCCGCCCCGGGACCGGCAAGGAGAACGGTAGTTTTACTCGTCACACTGCTCGTTGTTTTTCCGCCGCGTTTTTCAACCTCATCAAGGGCAAGCGTTCGGGGTTTGAAGTGCTCAAAGGTGCCGGTAACACACCAGGATTGCCCGGCGAAGATCTGACTCAGTGTTGACTCTTCAACCACCTCCTCCATCGAAAGACCCGCTCTTCTCAGTGCTTCAACCCGAAGACGAAGATGAGAATCGTTGAGGGCATCGATGTAGAGGCGAGCGCTCTTCTCCCCGATTTGGTCGATTGAGGTGAGGGTTTCAAGATCATCGCGGTCTGCAACATCAAAGAGCTTGTCGATTGAGGTAAGGCCGCTGGCGATCAGAACATCGGCGCCTTTTTTACCGAGTTCGGCGATCCCCAAGGAAACAAGAACTTGCCTAAAGGGGCGGCTCTTACTCGCTTCGACCCCGGCTTTGAGTAACGCGATCTTCTTTTCTCCATACCCCGGCTGATTATCAAGGACCTGATCGTAGTCGATCGTGTAGATATCTTGGATATCGTTCAGCACCCCGAGCTGAACCAAGTCCGCCACCGTCGAGGGACCGAAGTTTTCGATATCCATCCCCCCTTTGGAGGTAAAGAACTCGATTCGACCCACGATTTGAGCCCGGCAGTGCTGAATATTCGGACAGAAGGTGTGAGCACCCCTAACGACAAGCTCGGTATCACAGGAGGGACAGTGGGTGGGCATCTGCCAAACACTGACGTTCTCCTCGCTCTTTTCGATGACTCGCTCAACGGCGGGAATGACATCACCTCGGCGAGATATTTCAACGGTATCACCCACTCCAAGTTCTAGTGCGTTGATGTAATCTTGGTTATGAAGCGTAATATTGCTGATCGTTGAGCCCGCTACTTGGGCTGGTTTGACCCTTGCCACGGGGGTCACCCGCCCCGTGCGGCCCACTTGAACATCGATTCCGAGCAGCGTGGTAATCGCCTGCGGCGATTCAAACTTATACGCTAAGGCCCATCGTGGGTGGTGGCCAGTGTAACCGAGCGTTTCGCGGTAGGCGATCGAATCGACTTTGGCTACAAGGCCGTCGATCTCATAGGATAGGGAGGTGCGCCGCTGGGTTTGATCGTGGATAAACGAACCGATCTCACTCCAAGAACCCCATGTTGCTTCAAGGCCTGCCTCTTGTAGGTTTACCTTGGCGTCAAAGGAGCTCTCGGTAAAATACGCAAAGTGCTCATTGATCGTAAAGCCATACTCCTTAAGCTTTGCGAGCACCTCCAAGTGGGTGGCGGGCTGATCCTCCGCCCAAAACCCTTCGTAGGCGAAGATTCGCAGGGGAATCTTGGCAACTTCACTGCTTTTTATCCGCCTCAATGTTCCGCTGGCAAGGTTTCTGGGGTTGGCATAGGGAGTTTCTAACGTTGCGTTGAGGGTTTCAAACTCCCCTTTGGGAAGGTAGATCTCCCCCCGCACCGCTACCGTTACCGCTTCACCTAACGTCAAAGGAATCGTGGGGATTGTTTTCACGTTGGCGGTGACATCGTTTCCGACTTGGCCGTTTCCGCGAGTTACTGCCCGCATCAGAACTCCCTCTTCGTAGTAGAGGACGATGGAGACTCCGTCAATCTTCTCTTCGACGATGATGCCCAGTTCACTGGGGGCGTTCTTTTCAAGCTTGATAATCCACGAAAGAAGCTCCTCCTCCGTGTAGGCTTTATCGAGACTGAGGACCGCGATCGTATGGGTTACTTCAGGAAAGTCGCTGGAGATATCACTGCCAATTCGCACCGTCGGCGAAGATGGGGAGGCAAATTGGGGGTATAGCTGCTCCAGTTCAAGGAGGCGGTCGAACTTCTGATCATAGAGCAAATCATCCACCAACGGGCGACTGTCAACGTAATACGCCTTTTGATAGGCTTCCAGCTCCGAGCGAAGGGTTGCGATCTCGTGTTCAATTCTGTCCATGCCCCGATTGTACGCTCTCTCTTGCCCAGCGTTCAAGAGAGGCGATTGCCCCAATGCGCCGAGCGTGGTATCGTTTGAAATCAGAGGAAGGGGTATGGCAGAAAAGCGACCAACGATGGGGAGATTGAGCGCACTTCAAGGAGTGTTGATCACCAGTAATATTGCTCGAGGACGATTTGACAAGATCATTGTCCCCGAAGCGGACTCAAGCTTTGTCATCGTAGCTCCCCGAGATATCCCCGGATCGAACCGCGTTCGAGTGCTGGATGCTCAAACCCCCCTCTTGAGCAGTGGGACCATTATCTACCGCGATCAGCCACTTCTTGCCCTCTTTGGTCCCAACCGGGAAAGCACCCTCCTCAAAGCCCAAGAGATCTCCGTCTCCTACGTCGAAGACGAAGATGAGTTTACTCCAAAGGTGACCCCTTACTCCTATATGTATGGGAATATGGAGGAGGTACTAAGCGAAGAGGGCCTTGAACTCCTTGAGCGCACCTACACCTTTCAGCCGAAGGGAAAAAAGCGACTGATCTATAATCGCGTCTTTGTCACCCTTGAAGGTGAGACCCTCCACATTGAAGTTCCGACTCAGTGGCCCGCCCACGTTCGAGACACCGTAGCGGAGGTAACCGGCTTTGCTAAAAAAAGGATCATCATCCACCGCCAACCGTTCTACGCTCCCCATGATGAGATGTTGATCCTCCCCGCCCAACTAGCGGCACTATGCAGCGTGGCAGCGATTAAAAGCGGACGAAGCGTGGAGATCCTCCATGAGATGGACAGTGAGCCCCCTCGCTATGAGATTACGCGCAAAACATACTACGCCGGCGATGGGAAACCTCAGGCGGAGGAGATTGCGGTAACCGTCGCTCAAGGCTGCAGCCCCTTCTTTGCCGAGGAGTTGGTGAACCAAGTCTACACCGGTTTAATTCCCCTCTACCCCGTTGCAGCACTGACGATTGATTTAGAGGTCCACGCCACGAACAACCGCCCCGCCCACTTCTACGGCGGCCTTGGCTACAGTGAAGCCCTGGCAAGCAGTGAAGCCCACTACAGCGAGTTGGCGAAGGTAACCGGCTACAACCCCCTTTCCTGGCGGATGAAGTTCGCCTCTGAAAACCCCTCCTTTGGGACGATGATTCGGACCGACAAATACGCAAAACTCAAAGAACTTGCTTCGGCAGTGAGTGAGCGGGCCGATTTTGTTCGCAAAAACGCCGCCTATGAGATGCAAAGGCAGATGAGGATTCGCCACTCCACGTTCCTTAAGTATGGCCGTGGCACCGGCCTTGCCCTTGCCGCGGGAATCGGCGGATTCAGCCGCGAGTTCAAGGGAACCCCGACCCAAGCCGTTCAAGTAACGCTCTATCCCAACGACCACGTGGTGATCAACACCTCCTTTTACAACAACGGCACCTCTGCCGAGATTTGGAAACAGATTATCAGTGATGAGTTGGATGTCTCCAAAAAAGATATCACGTTCACCGAAGATGGGAACGATCTCTTGGACAGCGGACCGTCGGTCCTCAGTGCCAACAGTGGATGCATGCCCCGTCACATCATGCGAGCATGCCAACTGATCAAGGAGAAACGCTTTGTCGAACCACTGCCGATCAGTGAAACAGTAACCTTATTCCGTCACCCGTCAGCCAAAGACTCGCTCTTTTTCTCCAACTCATGGGTAGCCGTGGTCCTTGAACTTGAGATCTCGCCGATCGCTCTTGTCCCGGTTATTCGTTCTCTTTGGGTTTCCATTACTGCCCCAAAAGTCTATGAAAAAGCAGCGTACATCAGTAAGGTTCGACACACGATCGTCACCACCTTGCTGGAAGCTGGCGTCCAGCTCTCCCAGTCAAAGGGCTTTGCGATCGATATTCACCTCGAGGAGGAGGGCGAAGGAATCCCCTCTTCGATGACCACCGCGGTTCGCGGAGCGGTAACCGCTGCCCTGCTCACCGCATTGGAACAAGCACTGGGTGTGAGTGTTGAGCATATCCCCGTTGACGGGGCGATGATCCTACACCTCTTGAGGAGCAAACATTGAAACTAGAATGCACCATTGACTCTAAGTCATTAACATTGAATGTCAATTCCACCAAACCCCTGTCATTGATGCTCATCGAAGATGTGGGTATTACATCGATGCTCAGCCACTGCCAAGGTAAAGCGTGCGGCAACTGCATCGTGTTAGTGAATGACGTGGCAACCCTCAGCTGTATCGTTCCCGCATTTCGTCTTAAGGATGCAAAGATCCGAACGTTTGAAACATTCCAACGAACCCGACTGTGTCGAGATATCGAACGAGCGTATCGAGCGAGCGGAAACAAGCCATGCCCAGATTGCTACGCATCGAAGACGTTATTGATCGAATCGATCCTCACTGAGTTGATGAACAGCACCCGAAGTCGCGAGGAAGGGATTGTAGATGAGAAAGCAATCATGCAGGAGCTCAGTTTGAACACCTGCCCTTGCATGGATGGAACCGAGCTTCTTGCGATCACGATTCAAGCGTTTGAGTACAGGAGGCGAAGACGTGGAACCAAATAGATCCCCGATCGTTCATCTGCCGCGATCACTCAATGAACTTGCTCCACTCTTCCAACGAATCGAGAATCCAATTCTTTGGGCAGGGGGAACGTACTTGATGAGTAAGAGCGATTACTACCCCTCCTCATCAAACCGCCAGATCATCGACCTTGGGGAACTTGAAGAGCTGAAGCGAATCAGCCGAACCGACCGCTACGTCGATATTGGGGCGATGGTAACCGCCAGCAGCTTGCTCTCCGCCGGTAAGTTGGTTCTTCCTTCAATCCTCAAAGCTGCCTTGGGAAGCGTAATCAGCCAGATCACCCGCCGCCAAATCACGATCGGGGGAGCGGTGTGCGAGCCGGAGAGTCGGATGGCGTTTTCGACCGCCCTCTCCGTTCTTGATGCCCAAGCCGAGATTCGCAGATGGGAGGATGGGCGGTTTACCTCCACCTGGACCCCGATCAACCGCCTCTACGACAAACGAGGTGCCCTCATCCTCAGTGACTCACTCTTTCTTTTTACAAAGATTCGGATCGGCTTAGAGTGGGGGGACTTCCAACGGTTTGTCTGGATCGATAATCCAATCCGTGATCCCGACACGGCGATTCTTGTTGCCTTCCAAGCAACGAGAAACCAAGCTGCCTTAACAAAAGTTCGTTTCAGCGCTTCCTTTCCCAAGAAAGCGTTGTATATCTCCCCGGAGCTGGAGAACCAGCTTTCTGGGTTAACCCTACCAATCCACCCCGATCGGGTGAACACCCTCTCCTATGAGATGGTCCACGATCTCATGACTCGTCATGAGGCAATTACTGAATTTCAAGCTGAGCGTACCCGCCGCGTCTTTGAGTCCTTCTTCCATGAACTCAATACCGGAGCGCTCTCATATTAATATGCTGGAGGAATGATGTCCCAGAGTTTAAGCGGCAGGTTTGTCCACTTGCACAACCATACCGATTTCTCGCTCCTTGATGGGGCGGCAAAGATCCCCGACTACATGCGAAAAGCGCAGGAGTTGGGGATGGATACGATTGCGATCACCGACCACGGAAACCTCTTCGGAGCGCTCCACTTCTACTATGCGGCCAAGAAAGCAAAGATCAAGGCGATCATCGGCTGTGAGTTTTACGTCAACCCAACGAATCGCGCTGAACGTCCTGAGCCGGGTAGCGGCAAAAAGAGTCAGCAGTACCACCTCGTTCTTCTGGCGATGAACCAAGTGGGGTATCAAAACTTGATGACCCTCTCCTCGCTTGCCTATACTGAAGGTTTTTACTTTAGGCCCCGAATCGATGATGAGCTCCTGGCGAAGTACAACGAGGGCTTGATCTGTCTTTCGGCGTGCCTTGGTGGGGAGATCCTCCAGCACCTTTTGAACAACAAATATGAAGAGGCCAAAGCTCGAGCTCTGTGGTTCAACTCAATCTTTGATGATGGACGCTACTACCTTGAGCTCCAAGACCACGGTCTGGAGGAGCAAAAACGGACCAACCCCCTCTTGAAGCAACTCTCCGATGAAACGGGTATTCCCCTTGTTGCCACCAACGACATCCACTACATCGAACAAGCGGATGCCAACGCACACGACCTCCTTCTGTGCGTGGGAACCAACACAAAGAAACACGATCCAAACCGAATGCGCTTCCCCAACGACCAGTTCTACCTCAAGAGCCAAGAGGAGATGACAAATCTTTTTTCATGGATTCCTGAAGCAGTTGAAAACACCGTTAGAATTGCGGAGCGCTGTAACCTAGACATCAAGTTCCCCGGCCCTCAGCTGCCGGTCTTTGATGTACCCGCGGGGCATGAGTCGCCATCGCACTACTTACGCAGCCTCTCCCATGAAGGACTGGCCAATCGATATGATGAAGTAACCGATGAGTTAGTCGAACGCCTTGAGTACGAGCTGAATGTCATCATCTCGATGGGCTTTGAAGGATACTTCCTCATCGTCATGGATTATATCCGCTGGGCTAAAGAGCAAGGTATTCCCGTCGGCCCGGGCCGAGGTTCGGGAGCGGGCTCTCTGGTTGCCTACGTCTTGGATATCACCAACGTTGATCCGATCAAATACAACCTCCTCTTTGAGCGCTTCCTCAACCCCGAGCGGGTAAGCATGCCGGACTTTGATATCGACTTCTGCTTTGAACGCCGCGGCGAAGTGATCAACTACGTTACCGAAAAATATGGAACTGAGCGGGTTGCGCAGATCGCCACCTTCGGAACCCTCAAAGCCAAAGCGGTGATGAAGGACGTTGCCCGGGTGTTGGATATCAGCTTCGATGAGTCCAACCGCATCGCCAAGATGATCCCCGATGATCTGGGGATGACCCTCACCAAAGCGTTTGAACAATCCTCTGATTTGGTTGAGTTGGAGAAGAAGGGCGGCGTCTACGCCGAACTCTTTGATGCGGCTCGCCGCCTCGAGGGGATGGCTCGGCACATCTCTACCCACGCCGCCGGGGTGGTCATTGGAAAAGAAACTCTCACCAACTACGTCCCGCTCTATCGCGATGCCCGAACCGGGGCGATCTCAACGCAGTACTCGATGGAACTCCTCGAACCCTGTGGTTTGGTAAAGATGGACTTCTTAGGCCTGAAGACCTTAACCCTCATTGAAAACGCTCAAAAGCTGATTCAGGCGAAGGATCCCTCCTTCTCGATCGAAGCGATCGACGAGGAGGATAAGGCTACATTCGCAATGCTCAGCCGTGGAGAATCCAGTGCGATCTTCCAGTTTGAAAGTGCCGGAATGCAGGGAGTCCTCAAAGAGGCGAAGCCCAATACGATTGAAGATCTTGTTGCCCTCAACGCCCTCTACCGCCCCGGCCCGATGGCGTACATCCCTCAGTACATCGCCTGTAAACTCGGGCGCAAACCGATTGAATACGCCGACCCGGAACTGGAAGATGAGCTGAAGAACACCTATGGAGTTATCGTCTACCAAGAACAGGTCATGAAAGTTGCTCAGATCATCGCCGGCTACTCTCTGGGAGCCGCCGATATCCTGAGGCGAATCATGGGTAAGAAGAAAGTCCATGAGTTGGAAGCAGAAAAAGTAAAGTTCATCGCAGGCGCGCTCGCCCTTGGTCGGAGCGAGAAGCATGCGATTGAGATCTTCGAGATGCTCGAGCCCTTTGCAAACTACGGCTTCAACAAGAGTCACGCCCTTGCCTACTCCGTTGTCGCCTACCAAACCGCATTCTTAAAGGCGAACTACCCCGCCGAGTTCTGGGCAGCAAACTTAACCAACGAGATCAACAACCCCGATAAGTTCAGTGAGTACCTCCAAACCGTTCGGGAATCGGAGATCGAGATTCTTCCGCCCAGTGTAAACTACTCACTGAGGGCGTTCGCCGTGGTTGATGGAAAGATCGTCTACGGTCTTGCCGGAATCAAGAACGTCGGCGAAGGCGTTGTCGATGCGATCGTTGCCGAACGAGACGCCAACGGACCGTACACCGATTTACTCGACTTCTTGACTCGCCTCGACGCGCGGGTAACAAACTCCAAAGTAATGGAGTCGCTCATCAAAGCCGGAGCCTTCGATGAACTGGGCACCAACCGCCCCACCTTGCTTGAAAACTTAAGCGATGCCGTTGCCTCAGTTCAACGCGAACGGGAGTTTAAAGCGTACGGGCAGATCTCCCTCTTTGATGATACCACCGAAGAGATGATGGATTCCTTTGAAATGAAACCGGTGGATGATTGGTCGACTCAAGAAAAATTGGAGATCGAAAAATCCCTCCTTGGTTTCTACTTAAGCGGGCACCCGCTCGATCACTATCGTAATGCGATTAAGGCAAGGGTTACGGTCGATACCGCCCAATTGGAGCGAGTTCCCCTTGGCCAAATGACAAACATCATTGCAATGCTTACCCAGATCAAGCCGTACGTCACCAAGAAGGGCCAAACGATGGCATTCGTTCAGCTGACCGATTTGAACGCCTCCTTTGAAGCGGTAATCTTCCCCGATGAGTTTGAGCGGGCACGAACGTTCCTCCAAGTGGATCAAATCTACGGCTTTGAGGGCACGTTCGATAAACGAGGCAATGGTGATGAGCGAATCTCCTTTAGAATCGAGCGAATAAAGGTCGACCCAAATGAGTTGGCGCCCCTGGCGGTAAGTCGCTGTCACGTCGAGCTGGAAAAATCGTTCTGCACTGAGGAGCAGATCAGTCTCCTGCGCGATACGACCCTCGATTTTGGTGGTTCCTGTACCTTGTACCTGCACTTCAAGGAGCAGGGTGAAACCCTCGGCTCCTTTGTTGAATGCGGACGCGAGTTCGCGGTTCGCTGCACCGATGAGTTGGCCGTTGCGTTGAAAGGAAATCCCGCGGTCTTGGACGTTTGGTTTGACTAAGAGTATGATAGGGATACGGAGGGTGAAGCTGTTATGCAACAAACAACAACCGGCCTGATGGCGGTAGCAAATCTTTTAGCCAGTCTTTTGTCACTGTATTCGCTTCTTATCTGGATTCGAATCATCCTTTCCTGGCTGAAGACCGGCTTTGAAAACCCCCTTTCCTACTACCTGGGAAAGATCGTCGATCCGTACCTTTCCTGGTTTCGGGGAGTAACGGTCCTTGTTCGCTCGCGCTTTGACTTAACCCCGCTGCTCGCCCTTGCGGTTCTTTCGGTGGTTCAATCCTTGCTCCGCCTCTTTGGGACCCACGGGACGATTACGGTAGTGATGGTCATCGCCCTGCTTTTACAAACCCTCTACTCCTTCATCGTTCATCCGATCCTCTTCTTCTTTTTCATCCTCCTCCTCGTTCGCCTCTACTTCTGCTACAAACGCTCGATTCACTCGATCACCTACATCGCGATGCTCGACTCCTTAATCGGAGGATTTTTGGATTGGACCCACAAAACCTTGTATGCCCACAAAACAGTGAATGACCGCAAGCTCGTGATCACCAGTCTCGTCATCCTCATCGCCGGCTGGTTCACAACCTCTCTCCTTTTGAGACTCCTTCTCTCGCTGTTAACAAAAACAGGGGTGTAATCGTGGCTTACCTCCGAGCGATCAACGAGCCGGTAACAAACCTAGGCGGAGTGGGCCCGGCGGCAACAAAAGCATACGCCGAATTGGGGATCCACACCCACAGTGAACTCCTCCTTCTCACCCCTCGAACTTGGGAGGACCGCTCAACGGTTCTTCCCCTCGGACGGGTTCAGGACGGAGAGACCGCCAACACCCTCGTTGAAGTGCTCTCACACTCCTACTTTGGCCTGAAGCGCGGGATGAAGCGAACCCTTAAGATCACCGTTCGGGATGTCAGCGGCGCGGGGGATGGGCGCCTCTCCCTCTTGTGTTTTGGCCGCAACTTCTTGGAAAAGACGATCAAGGTTGGCCGGATCTACTACCTCTGGGCTCCGGTTACGATCAAAGGCTCCGAGAAGCAAGCCTCCCAGTTTGAGCTCCACCCTGCCACTGAGGATGGAGACTTTCCCGTCCAGTTTGGAAAGATCCTTCCGATCTATCCCTTGCGCGGCTCGCTTAGCCAACGCCTCATTCGAGCAAACATTCAAAAGGTCCTCACCGAGCAAAAAGAGTTCATCAACGAAGTGCCTAAGGCGATCATGGAGGAGCTCAATCTATTGAGCACCGATGAAGCGATCAGGGCCTATCACTTCCCCCCAAACCTTGAAACCCTCAAGCAAGCGAGGCGAACCCTCGCCTTTACCGAACTCTTTTACCTTCAACTGGTTGCCCGGCGAAAACCAAAGATCGAACAAAAGAAACCGGCGATTCCCACTGCTTTGGAGCTCGCCCTCATTGAAGCTCTGCCCTTTGCCTTGACCGATGATCAGTTAACGAGCTTGAAGGAGATTCGTGAAGATCTCACTTCCGATGAGCCGATGAACCGTCTTTTACAGGGGGATGTCGGCTCAGGAAAAACCTTAGTCGGATGGATCAGTGCCCTGAAGATCATCAGTGAGGGGGGCCAAGTAGCATTTATGGCCCCCACTGAACTGCTTGCCCGCCAGCACGCCGAAAGTGGAGCTGCGTTGTTGGAACCTTTGGGAATCCGCCTGGCGTTCCTCACCGGGTCAGTGAAGCCAAAGGAGCGCTCCTACTTACTCGCCGCTTTGGCAAGGGGGGAGATCGATCTCTTGGTGGGAACCCACGCCCTCTTCAGCGAAGGGGTGGTCTTTAAGAACCTTCGCTACGTGATCATCGATGAGCAGCACCGCTTCGGAGTCGAGCAGCGCCTCGCTCTCTTAGGAAAAGCGCAAGAGCCTCATCTGCTCTTGATGACCGCCACCCCGATTCCCCGCACCCTCTCCCTCACTGTCTTTGGGTCGTTAAACATCTCAACACTCGAGTCGATGCCACCGGGGCGAAAACCGATCATCACCCACCTCGTTCGCGAGGAGAGTCGCCAGCGGATGTACAACGCCGTCGGCGTTGAGTTCACCCGCGGCCATCAAGCTTACTTCATCTACCCCCGAATCGATGACAGTGGGGTGAGCGAACTAAGGGACGTAACGAATATGTTTGAGTTCCTCAAGGGCCAATACCCCGGCATTCCATCGGCGCTGATCCACTCCAAGTTGGATGAAGAAGAAAAAGTTTCAATCCTTAAAGCATACCAAGAGGGCAAGCTCACCTACCTGGTTTCAACCAGTGTCGTCGAAGTGGGAATCGATATCCCCAATGCGACGTGCATGGTCATCGAGCATGCCGATCGCTTTGGCCTGGCGGCTCTGCACCAACTGCGCGGGCGAGTTGGACGCTCCGCTCTTCAGTCCTACTGCTTCCTTGTCTTCTCTTCGGAGATGAGTGAAGAAGCGAAGAAACGCCTGCAGGTGATGAAGGACTCCACTGACGGTTTTTACATCGCCGAACAAGATCTCATCATCCGCGGCCCGGGCGAACTCACCGGGCGAGCTCAAAGCGGATATTTAAAGCTCGCCTTTGCCTCCTTGGCGGAGGATTTGGAGTTAATCGAGCAAGCTCGAACCTATTCCGACAACATTCTGAATCGCGACAGCGGCTTCCTTGCCCCCGAGCACACGATCATTCGCTCCGTTCTCAGCGAAGCTCCACCCTTTGAAACGGGAAAAAGTGAAGCGTGAAATCCTCTGGAGCAAAGTACGTAAAATCACTAGGATAGAAGTATGCGTGTAACAGGAGGCCTCTATCGAGGCAGGAAGATCAGCTGCCCACCCGGGGTCATTCGCCCGGCGATGGACCGAATGCGCGAGTCGATGTTTTCGATTCTCGGTAGCCAAGAGGGAAAGACTTGGCTCGATCTCTTCAGCGGAAGCGGGAGCATCGGGATCGAAGCGGCAAGCCGCGGAGCAGCGCTCATCCACTTAGTGGAGAAGGATCGCGGTAAGAAAAACACGATTGTTGAGAATATCTCATTTGTCGAAGCCCCGATCAAACTCTTTCTCAGCGATGTGTTTCGTTTTCTTCTCCAAGTAAAGATCCCCTACGACGTAGTCTACGCCGATCCACCCTTTCCGTTGGAGGAGAAGGTTCGCCTCCTCGAAGCAGTGGCAACGCAGAACGTCCTCAATGCAGGGGGACTCTTTATCATCCACTATCCCGTTGAAGAGAAAGAGGAGTGGCCCGAGCGATGTGGCGATCTTATCTTCATCGATGAGCGTGCCTATGGGCGCAGTACATTACGATTTTATCAAAAGGAAGAAGAGCATGCCTAACGATTTGGTGACGATCAGTGAAGAGAATATAGCGAGCTTGCGCTTTACCACCTACAGCTTTGAAACCGATAGTCTTGGAGCAGCCCAGACCGCGTTTTACCTCCGCCTTGTCCAAGAGGCTGCGGGTTTGCACGCGGCAATGCGTGGTTCATCGATCATTGATTTGCACGCCGAAGGCAAGACGTGGGTCATCACTCGCAACCAGATTGAGATCTTTAACTACACGCGGTGGAATGAACAGATCTACGTGAACACCTGGGCCCAAGAGCCGATCCGTCTTCACTTACCCCGGATCGTCGAAGGGTATACCGCCGACGGAGCCCTACTCTTTCGAGCCAAGACATTTTGGGCGATCATTGACCTTGAGCGAGGTCGACCCCTTCGCCCACAGGATATGAGCGAACGGATCGGATTGATCAAAGACCCATCAAAGGTTATCGACATGAACCTTTCTCGACCAAACATTGACCTTGATTCCCTGCACCACCTTGCGACCTACAAGCCGCGAGTCACGTATCTGGATACTGACCGCAACCAACACATCAACAACATCTCCTACCTTTCTTGGATCCTTGAAGCACTATCGACGGAGTTTCGAACCACCTATAAAATTACTGAAGCGGATGTGTTCTATCAAAAACAAACGTTCCTCGATGATCGTGTGTTTGTGCACACCTACGCCAAAGACCAAGATGCATTCGATACCGAGCATCCATCCTTAGTCAGCACGGTGGTTCGAACAACAGAAGATGGATCAACGGAAGTAGTCTTTACCGCCCACACGCAGTGGAAGCGGCGAAGTGAGTTTTAAAGAAAGACTTTTCTCAAAGCGGGATCTTTACCCAACAGCAGCCCGATCGCTTCTTCGACGGGCCACACTCCCTTCTTTGAGCTTGCACTGAAGTAGCAGTACACACACCCCTCATCTTCCTTGTAGCGGGCATCGCAACTGATGATGTAGCGGCTCGCCCAACCCTGGAGTGCCGGAGTAAGGATTTGCGGTCGGGTTGAAGGAAGCCACGTCAGTCCATCGACCGATTCAATTTGAATGACGCTGGAGGAGCTCTTCTTCAACTTCGAATCCCAATACTTTCCACACTGCAGTGCGACATAGCCGTCACTTGCTTTGAGCACACGAACCGAACCAACCGCCAACGAGCGGTTTGGATCATCACCATCTGGCTCAAGGAGGGGTTTGTTGTTGTTCGTCACTTCATACGGGCCAAGAAGGTTATTGGAAGTGGCGGAAGCAAAGTATCGACTCGCCTTGTGCTTACTATCACCGAGGACGATGTGGGATGCACCGAAGAAGAGGGTGTAGACCCCCTTCTCTTTAAACACTTGGGGCCGAGAAACTCGAGGTCGGCCCAACCCATCACTAGCAAACGCAATCTCCCGACTATCGAGGATGACCTTCGGTTCACTGAAGAGGATTAAGTCGGTGGAGGAACGTACCTCAATTCGGCTGTGGCTGATCGCTTTCTTACGCTTTCGCTTGGCAAAGAGCGAATCGATTTGGGAGGGAATCGCATCATGTTTTTCGTACACCAAGTAGTACACCCCATCCTCCATATAGAGGGATGGGGAGTGTCCGCGAAGTTCAACCATCTTGCGTGGTTCCCAACTGATTCCATTTTCGCTGATAAAGTGAACGATCCCGAGAAAGGTATGGCCAAAGAGATGCCACTTTTGATCGGGTGACTCATCCGGTAACAAAATCGAGGGATCACCGAGGCGGTTCATATACCAGAGGCTTTTGATAACCGGCTCATCACTGAATGGGTACCATGAGAGCTTGGCGTAGGCGGCGATCGATAAGCTCATCCTTAGTCTCGCTTCGGCGGTTTACGTTTTCGGTTCCCGAAAAGGGGAACGATCTTATCTTCCAAGTTGAAGCGCTTTGTCGCCCAGCTGATAATCTTTGAGTAGAGGAAAAATGATCCTCCGATCGCAAAGAAGAACACCAATGCAAGGTAGATCGGAACCAAGGAAGATTCCGGATCGGTGAAGCGAACAAGGAGGATGAATCCAACCGTGAAGAGAATCATCATCAAGAGGATGTTCACCAAGGTTGCGATCACCATAAAAATTGCAGTATTACCTTTCTTTCCCATCTGTTGTTTCCTCCTTCTCTAAGAGTAGTATAAGTGCGAGTAGGATGCCACTGACTACTAGGGCAGCATCGGCAACATTAAAGGTCGGCCATCGTTCAAGACCAAAGATTCCATAGAACTTTACGCTGATGAAATCGACAACCCGAAGCGAGCGGAAGATCCGATCAAGAAGATTCCCGATTCCCCCGCCCAAGAAGAGCGCGAGGACCCAGCGAATTTGCGCGCTCAGGTGGATCCGCTTATCAAAGAGCAGATAGATCACCAAAACCAAGAGCGCTACCGGCAAACCCACAAAGAAGATCAGCCTAATCCAAATAGGAAAGGTCGAACCCAAACTGAAGGCAACGGCGGTGTTTCGAACGTGGACGATCGCAAGAAACTCACCAAAGAACCAATGCCCGACGGTGTTCTCCGCGATGGTTGCAACGACCCACGCTTTGGAGAGTTGGTCAAGCAGCACAATGAAGGCAGTGAGAATAAAGGGACGCCACGTTTTTTCCATACGGCTGACTATACTATAAGCCGGTTGGGTTGGCAATAAACACCGTCTCGAGGCCAAAGCGGTCATGCAAATGAGCTGCCAGCGCCTCTACCCCGTAGATCTCAGTGACATAGTGTCCGCCGCCGAGGACGTTTATGCCGCCTTCCAATGCTTCATGGTAGATCTCATGCTCCACTTCGCCGGTGAGGAAGAGGTCCAGATCCTCTTTGAGAGCTTGGCTTATTGTTCGACTCGCCCCGCCGCTGACGATTCCTACGCTTTGAATCTTCTCCTTCCCAAAGGGAAGGGCGGTAGTTTTTTCATAGCCCAACTGCTCAATAATTTCCACGAGGGTTTTATGCTCTTTCAGCACACCCTTAAACCCAATCGTTCCGCCCTTGTACGTAGCAAACTCTTGGATATCTTCTAACCCAAGGCTCTTGGCAATTTGAATATTGTTTCCGATCTCCGGGTGAGCATCGAGGGGCAAGTGTACTGCATACAGATCAACGTTGTTCTTGATGAGGGTTGCCAGGCGCTGATAGTGTGAGCCAGTAACCGCGAGGGGAAAACCCCAGAACAACCCGTGGTGAACAAGCACAAAATCGACTCCAAGTTCGACCGCCTGATCAAAGGTAGCTTGGCACGCATCGACTGCATAGCCAATTTTCCTAATCTTTTTATCTTCTCCGCCGACTACCAATCCGTTGAGGGAGCTGTCAAAGGAGGCAAACGCCTCGACGTGCAAGTACTCATCCAAGTATGCAACAAGTTCGCTTCTCATAATTCCATCAGTTGACACCATCTGTCTCACCCCCTATAGTTCGCTCATGAGCGAGCGCACCTCTAAAGTATTGCCGCTTTCCTTCGATGAGGCAAGCTTCGAGTTCGATCTAAACCTCATCAAGCGGCTCAGAAACCAACCGTTAGTCGACCGAATTGTCGGTCAACCCAGAGCCCTACGCTCCTTGGAGATGGGCCTTTCCTTACCTAAAGCCGGATATAACATCTTTGTCAGCGGCGAGAGCCAAAGTGGCCGCCACGCTGCGGTTCGTCATGCAATCGAACAAGTCCAAGAAGACCTATCCAGCCTACGCGATATCGTCTATGTGTGCAACTTCACTCAACCGGATAGCCCGCAAGTTCTCACCTTTACCCCCGGTGAAGGATCCCGGTTTGTCGACTCATTGGAGAAGATTAACCACTCGGTTCTTCTCTTCTCTGAGGAGGCTGAATCCTTTCTCACCAACTCGCTGAAGCTAATCGACAACCTTGAGGAGACCTTCCCCCAAGAGGAGTTGGCCCATTACTTCTTTGCCCTTAAGGGAGACATCACCCGCCAAGATGCGCACATCCAGCGCCTCGGTAAAGCGGATGAAACCCTCGCTTCCCGCTACTTAGGAAACTTAGTTGTCGATCATAGTCGTTCGACAAAACGGCCGATGATTATCGAAGGACACCCTTCAATGGCTAACCTCTTTGGAACGGTGAATACCAAAGATAAGCCGGCCCACCTTGCCTACCACCCCGGCTCCCTCTTAGAGAGCTGCGGAGGCTTCATCATCATCGACGGCTCGGAGCTCTTCAGTAAAGAAGGGATCTGGGAGGGCCTGAAGCGCTATCTTGATGCAACAAGTCTGGCCCAAAAAGGGAAAGCCGCCGTTAAGGGTGAGTTGGCCAACTCCATTATCCGCCCGCAAATCCCCGCCCTTCCAATCAAAGTAATCCTCATCGGCAGTGAAGAGCTGTACGATACCCTCAGTGAAAAAGATGATCGCTTCCTCTCCCTCTTTAAGGTGAACGCTCAGTTTGATTACACGATGAGCATCTCTGAGGATACAATTGCTCAAACACTCGCCAACATCGATCACTTCACTGCAGAGAAGGGCTTGCTTCCGATTACCGATGACGCCTTAGCTCAAATCCTACGCTACAGCTCGTGGTTCGTCGAATCACGCGTTCACCTCTCCACGCAGTTTCCAATCCTCTACGACCTCTTATATGAAGCACACTTTTGGGCAAAGAAGGAACAGAAGCAAGTAATCGATCGCAGCATGATCCTCAAGGTCAATGAAGAGCGCTCGTACGCCAGCGGAATCTATCAAGAGAAGATCAATGAACAGATTAAAAGCGGTGAGGTGATCATCAGTCTCCAAGGAGCCCAAGTTGGAGTGGTTAATGGCCTTGCAGTAATCGACCAAGGAGCGTACTCCTTTGGAACTCCAACGGTGATCAGTGCTACTGTGGCCCCAGGGACTGAAGGAATCGTCAACATCGAACATGAGGCGGGCTTAAGTGGCGAGATCCATGACAAGGGGCTCTTGATCCTCGAAGGGTACCTTCGTAAACACTATGCTCGGACCTTCCCGCTTTCCATCTACGCCGGAATTGCCTTTGAGCAATCCTATGCGGAAGTGGATGGCGATAGCGCCTCCTCCAGCGAACTGTTCGCCCTCCTTTCAGCGATCGGCGAATTGGAGGTTCGCCAAGATATCGCCGTAACCGGGTCCGTTAACCAAATGGGAGAGATTCAACCGGTGGGAGGAATCAACGAGAAGATCGAAGGGTTCTTCCACACCTGCCGAGCTCTCGGCCTCAGCGGGAAGCAAGGGGTAATCATCCCCTATCAGAACGTGGGTAACCTTATCCTCTCCTACGATGTACTCAAAGCAGTAGAAGAGCGAACGTTCTTCATCTACCCGATCAAAACGATCGAAGAGGGGATGCGAATTCTCACCGGTCGACCCAGCGGAGTCCGCAACGCCAAAGGCAACTGGAGTGAGGGAAACTTCAACTACGATATAGAAAATCGTCTCAAGCGAATGTACCAAGCAGGCCTATCGGCTCGCGGTTAACGAGTGAGTATGAAGTTCTTCATAATACTCCTTCTTTACTGAGCGTAGAGGAAAGACAAAGTTAAACTCCCGTTTGATACTCCATTGATCAATCGGCAGCCTAACGAGTGAACCTTCGGCAAGTTCCTTTTTTACTGCCGCCTCATACATAAAGGAGATTCCCAGTCCCTCTTTGACGAGTTCTTTGATCACGTTCAAGTTATCAATCACATCGATTGAAGCGAACCCCTCTAACGATAAGCCTCGATCGGCAAGAATTCCTTCCAACACCGCTCGGGTACCCGATCCCTTTTCGCGAACAAAGAGTGGCTTCTCCATCACCGACTGAAGACTCATCGTTGATTGGCCGAGGGCGTTTGATCCGATACCGATAAAGGGCTCATGCGAAAAGAGCCGATAATCATAGGCGTGTTTGTCAAAGGGTCCTTCAATCCACGCACAATCGATTATCCCTTCATCCAGCTGGGCAAGAAGGATCTCAGTGTTGTTGATCACCACATTCAGTCGTTTTGATGTAGTAGTAAGCAGGTCTTTAAGAATCGGAGGGAGGACAAACTCCCCGATCGTTCGGGTTGCTCCACAGTTGAGCACTTCGCGCTCCCGCTCGCTTCGAAGCTGGCGTTCAAAGCGAACGCTCTCTTGGGCGATCGATTGGAGGAACGTTCCCAACTGCTCGCCCATCTCGGTGAGTACAACCCTTCGACCTTCGATGGTGTATAGTTTCTCTCCGACTTCATATTCGAGTGCTTGCATCTGTTGGGTGACCGCCGGTTGCGTCAGGGCCAACGCAGCGGCGGCCCGGGTGAAGTTTCGATGGGTATATACGGCTAAAAACGTGTGTACCTTGGGATCTAACAACAATGTATTCATAAGTAATCGTTATTATATCATTAGAAAGTATCATTAGTCATGATGATTGTTATTTGATATCCTCCAGCTATGATTCAACGATTTACCCATACCCTACCCGGCATTGCCGTTGCCGCTTGTGTTGCAACGCTCGCTTTTTTCATCCAACCATCCACGCCTTTGATCAGTTCATCGGTTTGGGCGCTATTGATTGGCCTCGCCCTTCATCAACTCATCGTGCGCTTTCCAGCTACTCAAAGTGGACTGACCTTCACTTCAAAGAAACTGTTGCGTTTGGCGATCATCGGTATGGGGGTGACCTTAAACATCACCGAGGTCCTTTCGATTGGAGGGATCTCCCTCATCGTCATGATCTTTACCCTCATCACCGCCTTTGGCGGCGGCTATCTCTTGGGCAAGATTATTGGCCTCGATTGGAAGCAAAGTGCGTTGATCTCAGCGGGGACGGGAATCTGCGGTGGTTCGGCGATCGGAGCCCTTGCTCCGGTGATCGAGGCGGATGAAAGTGCAATCGCTTGGGCACTCTCGGCAACGTTCATCTTCGATATCCTCATGGTCATCCTCTTTCCGATCATGGGGCGCTTTTTGGCGATGAGCGATCTTGGCTATGGGTTGTGGACGGGAACAGCGGTAAATGACACCTCTTCGGTTGTGGCCGCCGGCTATGCATTCAGCGAACGCGCCGGGGCGTTTGCCCTTGTAGTTAAACTCACTCGAACCCTCTCGATCATTCCCATCTCCCTGATCTTTGCTTTTATCCAAGGGCGAAATACCGCCAAAGCCAATCGAGTCTCAGTTCTCCAACTTCTTCCCTGGTTCATCATCGTATTCTTGGTTGTTGTTGGGTTGAACAGTTTCTCACTGATCCCTCACTACCTGAGCAACATCATCGCCAAAGGCGGCCGATTCGCCATGGTGATGGCCCTTGGAGCGATCGGGTTATCGACCGATGCAAAAACCATGGCAAAGTCAGCAACTAAACCGATGACCCACGGCTTTCTCATCTCACTTGCAGTTGTGCTTGTCTCCTACGCAGTCCAACACCTACTCGGTCAGCTGTGACTTGAATCTTGGTGTATCTCACTCGCCACGGAGTTGAAATTGTTTACCTCTTAGCATATTTTTATGGTACTATTTTCTAAAGGGAGATTTTTTATGAAAGCCAAGTCCATTACTATCTCCGGATACAAAGGGTTCGCCAGCCCTCAAACGATTACCCTCGATCCTTCCCTCACAATCTTGTTTGG
>CAYUHP010000011.1:0-31880 GCA_964444595.1 uncultured Sphaerochaeta sp.
GATCCCAGAATGGAGCAACGCTACTGCTGCCATCAAACGTTTTGCTACTATAGTCCTCGCTAACGTGGGGCTCTCACATAATCGCTTAAGCTTTGTTGTTCGATACTGGACATTCATACGATATCGCCTCGTTATAGTACTGTCACTATTTTATTACCATTTTAGTAATATTTTATTACCTCACCTCTAGCTTTTTCCCCTAACCTATATTCACCACTACACACCTCTCCCACTTGGGGTAGAACTATCTGTTTTTCTCCTATCCTTCTTCTTGCTCCTTTCCGAGGAGCTACGGTAAAGTAGATACATGAAAACAATACGTTGGGGAATCATCGGATGCGGTGATGTTACTGAAGTAAAGAGTGGGCCGGGCTTTCAAAACGCTGAAGGATCGCGCCTTGTTGCAGTGATGAGGCGAAATACTGAGAAAGCGAAAGACTACGCCAAACGACATGGAGTTCCTAAGTGGTATGATGATGCCGATAAGCTCATCAATGACCCCGAGGTCGATGCGGTATATATCGCTACCCACCCCGATACCCATAAAGAATACGCTTTGAGAGTTGCCCAAGCGGGCAAGCCTGTGTATGTCGAAAAACCGATGGGCCTTACCTACCAACACAGCCTCGAGATCGTTCAGGGGTGTAAAGAGGCCAACGTACCGCTCTTTTGTGCGTACTACCGCAGGGCAATGCCAAAGTTCCTGCTCGTCAAAGAGATCCTCGAAAGCAAGCGCCTTGGCTCGATTCGCTCCGTTGACATGCTGATGCGCCAACAGATCCAAGAGGAAGACACCCACAGCGGTGGATCGTGGCGAGTCCAAGTTGAAAAAAGCGGCGGAGGACGCTTTCCCGATGTCGCTTCGCACGCCTTGGATTTAATTGATTTTCTCCTTGGACCGATCGTCGAAGCAGAAGGAATGGGGGCGAATCAAAGCAACACCTATAACGCTGAAGATATCGTGTGGGGCCACTTCAAAACAGCGGGAGGGATCGCCGGAGTCGGAACGTTTATCTTCAATACCTATACCGATGACGATACAACAACGATCCACTGTGAAAACGGCGAACTCTCCTACTCCGTTCTCGATCTTTCCAAGCCGATTACCATTCGGACAAAGGATGGAGTCGAGTCGATCGATACGGAACCATCTTCACCACACGTAGCTCAAGGTCTCATTCAAACCGTGGTTGATGAGCTCAGGGGAGTTGGAACCTGTCCTTCAACGGGTGAATCGGCTCTTCGAACCGACTGGGTTTTAGCAAAGCTTGCCAATAAGATTTAGTGCTCGTGATCCTCAAAATCTCCGTGTAAGAAGTGGTGGAGCATATCCTCGATCACTTCATTAAGCTCATCATCTTTCTGGCCCTCAAAGACCATCACGCCCATATTGGGACCGATCTTGGTGAGTAGCGGTAGCGTTCGGCGGCCGTAGCAGTGGATTGCTTGGGGCTTCTCCCCCCGATCGAGCACCGCCAGGAGGCGAGCGATAAACTCGTAGTAATCTTTTTCAAACTCATCGAGCATATAGACGTCGAGGATCTGATGGGTCTGGGGATCGAAGAGTAAGTAGAAGACCGGGAAGACTGGCTCCTTGTACTTCTCACTGGCAACGGGGGCTGGGAAGATTCCCGTTGCCATGTAGAAGATCTTCCCGCTCTTCGCTTTCATTGCTTTATAGTAGCGGCGTTGTTCGGCATCGCTGAACTCAGGAGTGGGGAACGTATTCTCATACTCCCATGATGCAAAGGTCATCTTATCGAGGGTAATCGTATCCCCGCTCACGCTCAGGTGGGGGATAACCTCATCGGTCTTTGAATCGCCGGTTACCAGATCATGCCAAACGGCAATCGCTCGGTGCTTTGGATGCTTCTTCTTGATCTCGCTCAAGTGAGCGACGAGAAACAAGGTCGCCTTGAAGATACTGATAAAGTCCTGCGCCTCCTCTTCGTTGATCACTCCCGGAAGACAGTACTCAGCTTTGGTTCGGAAAACCGGAGCGGTAATCTTGTCAAAGAGTACCCCACTCTCTTTCAGCCACAAACTATCGGTTTCAAAGGTATCATCTTCTTCATCATCATAGGGGATGACGCTGTACAGCGAGTCCATCGCCTGTTGATATTCAAAAAACTCAAACTCATCCTCGGTCTCTTCATGTTCGAGAAATTCGAGAAAGTTCGTTAAGCCCTTTCGGCCTCGGTTGGCCACCATAACCCCATTGCCGAGGGTTACGTAATAGGTCGGTCGATCTTTCAGCGAGATCGCAAAAAGATCCTCTTCAAAGAAGAGGCCTTCAAGCTTAGCGGTGAAGGTAGCCTTGGCCAGCGTGTATAGTTCGGTAAGAAGGTTTGTATCCATTGCCCCAGTTTAGTAAATAAAAAGAAGTTGTCCAATCATCTACCCTCCCTCTTGCTTTCTCAATGGCGCAATCCTACCATCAACCGTAGTGCAAAAAGGAATATAGGATGACTCAACTCGAAAAACTCGCCAAAGCAAAACGCTTTGACATGAAGAAGAAACCGATACCTCAGCGGCATTACTTACGACCCATTACGTGGTTGCTGAGTTATCCGGAGGTGTGGCTGAGGCGCCTGGTGATCACCCGAACGAAGATGGAGGGGATCAAGCCGCCATTTCTTCTGCTCTGTACCCACATGGCGTTCATCGACTTTAAAGTAACGACCGCCGCCCTCTTTCCCCATCGGGCGAACTACGTTGTTGCGATTGACGGGTTCATCGGACGGGAGTGGCTCCTTCGAAACGCCGGGGGAATATGCAAGCGCAAGTTCACCAACGACCTCACCGTTGTCCGCCAAATCAAAGAAGTACTGCACACCAATGGCGATATCTTAGCCCTCTATCCGGAAGCTCGGTACTCACTGTGTGGGACCACCGCAGTATTGCCTGATTCCTTAGGCAAGATCGCCAAGCTGATGGGAATGGATGTGGTGATGCTCAATATGCACGGACACTATCTCAACAGCCCCGCGTGGAACGTAAAGAAACGGGGTGTTCCGATCGCAAGCGACCTCTCTTTGGTTGCTTCGGCAAACGAGACAAAATCCCTTTCACCCGAAGAGCTCAACACAAGAATCCGAGCAGCGTTTGAATACGATGAGTATCGCTGGCAAAAAGAGAACAAGATCGCCATCACCTTCAAGAAGCGAGCCGAGGGACTCCATAAAGTACTCTATCAGTGTGCCCACTGCCAAACGGAGTATGAGATGTACTCCTTTGGCAGCACGATCGCTTGTAAGGCGTGTAGGAAAGAGTGGGAGATGGGAATCTACGGCGAGCTCAGTGCGAGCAAAAAAGCAGCTGATGAAGAGCAGCTGATCACCGAGTTTTCCCACATCCCCGATTGGTATGAGTGGGAACGAAGCAACGTCCGACGGGAGGTGGAACAAGGGACCTACTCCTTGGACCTTCCGGTGATGATCGAAGCACTTCCGAACGCCCGAGGGTACATCCCAATTGGGATGGGCCGCCTGGTACATGATATGAACGGCTTCACGATGTCAACAGAAGGGCTCTTTCTTCATAAAGATGTTCCTTCGATGTACAGCTGCCACATTGAGTACGAGTACAAGAACAAAGGGGACTGTATCGACTTATCAACCCTCGATGACACCTACTACCTCTATCCAAAAGAAAAGCCCTTCAGTGTGACCAAGGTAGCCTTGGCCACTGAAGAGCTGTACGAGCATAGTCAGCGAAACGCTTAGCGCTGGACGCGCCCTGATCCGTCTCCCTTCACGAGTGCTTTGACTTCGCTTAAGGTGGTCAAGTTAAAGTCCCCGCCGATCGAGTGCTTCAGGGCCGAGG
Organism: uncultured Sphaerochaeta sp.; assembly: GCA_964444595.1. Classification (GTDB taxonomy): domain Bacteria; phylum Spirochaetota; class Spirochaetia; order Sphaerochaetales; family Sphaerochaetaceae; genus Sphaerochaeta. Next base: position 3,826 of record CAYUHP010000011.1, read on the forward strand.
AAGCAACCGCAAAGTTGATCACATACTCCTCGTCATCCCCATACTCACTGAGGGCGTAGATTAACCCCGCCGAGAAGGAGTCTCCACCACCGACGCGGTCGATGATATCAGTGATCTCGTAGGAACGAGAGAGGTAGAACCCCGTCTTTCCGTTTAAGGCGGCACTCCAGCCGTTCACATCGGCACTGCGGCTTTCACGCAACGTAACACCGATGACACTGATGTTTGGGAACTGCTTCTTCACCTCTTCGGTGAGGGCTTTGTAGACTTCAATATCCAATTCACCGCTGGTAACATCGACCGGTGCTTCAATGCCCAAGCACTTTTGCACATCCTCTTCGTTGGCGATGATTACATCGGCATAGGTTACCAATTCGCGCATCACTTCAACGGCGGTCTTGCCCCACTTCCACAGTTTCTTGCGGTAGTTAAGATCAATTGAAACCGTCGCTCCTTGCTTCTTCGCTTCTTTAAGTGCCGCAAGCGTTGAGGCTGCTGCCTCTTCGCTGACCGCCGGGGTAATTCCCGTTACGTGCAGCCACGCTGCATCCTTTAGAATGGAAGCAAAGTCAAAGTCACTCGGCTTCGCCGTAGCGATCGAGCTTTCGGCCCGGTCATAGACAACCAGACTCGGGCGTTGGTTTGCTCCTGTTTCCAGGAAATAGATTCCCACTCGGCCCTCTTCGGTTCGAAGGATCGCCGAGGTATCCACCCCGTAACGACGCACCTCTCGAAGGGCTGCTTCGCCGATTGCGTTCTTCGGCAGCGCGGTGACAAACTGGGCGTCTTTACCGAAGAGGGAGAGCGAAACGGCAACGTTTGCCTCTCCTCCACCGAAGGTTGCTTCCAAAGCAGGGCTCTGGAAAAATCGTTCATGGCCTGGGCTCTTTAGGCGCAGCATTATCTCACCAAATGTTACAAATTTTTTTCTCAAGGATCTTCCTCCTTATCTCTTGCTATAAACTACTATAGAGAGTATAGTTTTTCCTGTCAACGCATTTTGAAACAACGTTTCATATTTACAAAGGAGTTTTCTCATGTCTGATACATTATTGAAAGAAATTCAACTCATCGGTCTGGTCCCGGTGGTAAAAATTGATGATGCCGCAAAAGCGGTTCCCTTAGCCAAAGCGATGATCGCCGGCGGCCTTGGGGTTGCAGAAGTCACGTTCCGAACCGCCGCCGCTGAAGAGGCGATCGCCAATATCGCCAAAGAAGTTCCCGAGATGCTTCTTGGAGCGGGTACGGTGGTCAACGTTGAGTTTGCAAAGAAGGCGGTCAAAGCCGGAGCAAAGTTTCTTGTCTCCCCCGGTTTTAATCCCGAAGTTGTTGACTGGGCCCTGGAAAACAACGTCCCGATCGTTCCCGGAGTGTGCACTCCCAGTGATATCGAGGCGGGTCTCAGCCGGGGTCTCTCTACGCTAAAGTTCTTCCCCGCTGAAGCAAGCGGCGGAGTGGGAATGCTCAAGAACTTTGCCGGGCCCTTCCCTAACCTGATGTTTATGCCAACCGGAGGGATCAACGCAAAGAACCTCGGCTCCTACGCTTCACTTTCCAATGTATTGGCAGTGGGGGGCTCGTGGATGGTTAAAGATGACTTGATCGAGAATGAAGCATGGGATGAAATCACCTCTCTCTGCAGCGAAGCTGTGCTGGCTCTTCAAGGTCTTCGTTTTGCTCATGTCGGGATCAACGGCGGTAGTGAAGAAGAGGTCCAACAAGCAGTGAAAGCCCTCCAGTTGCTGGGGATGAGCAAGCAGGTAAGCGGAAGCTCAACACTCATGGACAGCACGATCGAAGTTACTCATGCAACGAATAGGTATTTGGGCTTTGCGTGTAACAATGTACAGCGGACCGCCCACTACCTACAGAAGAAAGGCTTCACCCTCAATGAAGAGTTGGTAGAAACCCATGCAAACGGAGTGATGAAGAGCTGCTCCTTCACGGAAGAGATCGCAGGGTTTACCCTCCGCCTGATCAAAGGTTAAGGTTCTAACTCGACCCCATCTTCAACGATGAATGGTTCGTCCACCCCAAGGACTTCAACATCCTCGAGGTGAAGGCGAACGTTTCTTAGCCGCACTCCCCGCTTATCCACTGCGGGGAGTCCTTCATACATCTCGCTCTCTTCAATCGGAGTAATCTTCTTTTTTGATACTCCGAAAGTGGAGCGTTCAATGCGAACGTTGCGAATTGGTTCCTCCGGAAGACCCACGATAAAGCCGGCACTGGACGTTGAGCCAACGGCAGTACAGTTTTCAATGAGGATGGTGTGGATCGAGGGGGTGGTATCGAGGATCGGTTGTGCCTCCAAGCTGAAGAGTTCGTCATCTTGACTGCCCGGAGCGTAGTACATATTCAACGCTACCGGACACAGGTTATCCTTCATTCTCAGGTTCTTATAGTGAAGATCTGAGATCGCTCCGCCTCGGCCCCGGCGAGTTTTAATGCGGATTCCTCGATCGGTTCCATCAAAGAGACAATCTTGGACCAACACATGCTGCACCCCGGCAGCAGTTTCGCTTCCGATTACCGCCCCACCGTGGGCACTACGAACAGTACACCCTTGGATGACAACTCCGATCGTTGGCTTTGCCGTAATCACTCCGTCACTGCCACTGCCGCTTTTAATCGCGATCCCATCATCGCCTACATCAACGGTGCAGTTGCGCACCACGACATCTTTGCAGGAGTCGATATCAATTCCATCAGTATTCGGTGCATCTTTGGGATTGGTGACCGTGACATCTTCAATCGTGATTCGTTCACTGTAGAGGGGGTGAAGCGTCCAAAATGGCGAGTTTTGGAGGGTGAGGCCTGAAACGCGGATATCCCGACTGTGGTAGATCTGCAACAAGGGCGGCCGAAGGAACTGGCTTTGTCTTCCGCCACCGCCTCCGGCTTGTTCTTCAAAGCCGGGGTTGAGGAGGGCAAAAGATCGTTCAAGATCGGTGATCGGCTTCGTTTGTGTTTTCTTGATGTGCGCTTGCTCCCACCACCACGAACCGCCGCCATCAAGAACCCCTTCACCCTGAAGGAGTACATCGCTGCTGTGGGCAACCATCAATGCCGGGTGCATCGCCCAGCAGTTTACCCCCTCCCACCTCGTCGTTACAGGGGGATAGAGCTTTGCATCTGCGATGAACTGAAGCGTAGATCCTTTTTCCAAGGTAATCGTTACCTGCTTCTTTTGAAGCAGGAGCGCTCCGGTAGCATACACTCCCGCAGGGATGATCAGTTCATCGCCCTCTTCCAAGGAATCGAAATAGTTCTGAAGAAGCTCAGTATTGTTGGTTCTTCCTCCGTCGATCAAGTTTGTTGCGCGTATCGTTGCCATCACCCCTTCCTTTACTCACCATCTAAATACTTTTATACTTAACCCTATGAACACATTTGGAATTCGAGCTCATGACTTGGGCTCCTTTGAAACTCCCCAAGCGCTCGCCGAGCGGATTCGTACATTTGGTCCCAAGGTCCCGGTTCAACTTGCAATAGCCAAATCATTTCCTTCCTTAGGTCCCCTAACCGAAGATCTTGCACATCAAATCAAAGAGGCATTTGATGAACAAGGGGTTACCGTAACCGTTCTCGGTAGCTATATCAACCCGATTCACCCCGATCTTGAAGAACGGAATCGGCAACTCAAACAGTTTGAAAACCACCTCAAGTTCGCCTCAATCCTTGGTGCTGAAGTCGTAGGAACGGAAACAGGATCGATCCGACCCGATTGCTCCTACCACCCCGAGACCGCCGATCCTAACCATGTGCAAACCCTTTACGCATCCTTGGACCGATTGGTCGAGTATGCCGCGAAGGTTGGCTCTGTTGTCGGAGTCGAAGCGGTTGCCAAACAAAACACAATCAGTTCGATTGAGCGGATGACAGCCCTCGCTGAGCGTTTTGATACCCCCCACTTGAAGATCATCTACGATCCCGTCAACTTAATCCCCTGGATTGGCATTCCCGAAGCTGATGGCTCCTACCGCGCCAAGCCCACTGTTGAAGCTCAACGGGTCTTCACGAACCAAGCCCTTGATGGGTTCGGCTCTCGAATCGTCGCCCTCCACGTCAAAGACTTCGCCCTCAATGAGAACGGCTTCAAAATAGGAGACCTTCCCGTCCTTGAAGGAGTCTTCGATTGGCCCGCCTTGCTTGCCGATTTACGAGAACGGAAGATTTCTGTTCCGGCTCTCTTGGAAAACGCAAATCCGGCGACGTTAGCAAAAACTCTTTCGACGCTATCCTCATTTTGAGACAACAAGAGACCCCTCTCAATGGAATTTTAAGAGGGGTTTTTGTACTTTACAGTACTCGCTAAAAAAGAAGTGGTTGGGCAAACGAGACGGGTCGCTTGTTATCGGCAAGGACCTTACTCATATACGAGACATCCAAATCGAGCCGATCAACGATCCTCAGCAGTAGATCCTCAGGGATGAGGTTTTGTTCGACAAAGAGATAGAGTAACGCTTTCTCGGCAATCTTCTCCACCTTGAGGGCGTTGAAGAGGATCTCTTCGTCATGGCGTTCGGTGACATTTTGCCACAGCTGCGATTTTTTGATCTCCTCTTTCAGAGCGATGAGCTCTTCGATGAGGGGTTTGTCATCGCCGGCGGCTGCTTTTTGTCCCAGTGGCTTGAGGATAAAGAACGTATATTCTTTCCCCGGTAAGTAGTGGTGTTCATCACAGCGGGCGGCGTAGTTCGGCTCAACGGAGCTGTCTTTATGCTCATCTCCTCCGACGATGATTAAGGGGTCAAAGTAAAGAGCGGGACACTCCTTACCGTCTACCTGGTAGTACCGGTAGGTGTAAAATGCATCGCGGAGGCAATCGGGGTGTTCGCAGTAAGCGGTTAAGGGAATCACATCGGTAGCGATATCCAACATCAATCGAGCGGTTGCATTAAAGAGATCGCGGCGGAAGTTTAGAATGAGCGATGGGAAGATAAACATCACCCCCCGCTCATAGCTGTGGTTTCGCACCACGTAGGCAAGCCGTTCATCAAAGAACGATGCTTCATCGATGATAAATGTTCCAACCGTTGGGTTGTCACTTAGGACTCGTTCAAGGTCAAAGGAATCTCGGATCAAAGCGATGTTCTCTCCACAGCGAATGTAGCCGTTGCGGTAGACCATCGCATCACTGGGGGCATCGGGAAAGCGCGACGCATCAATCTGGGCTCGAACAAAAAAGACGTTCCTTCGATCCACTTCACCACTGGAGGTTTGCCTTCGAACAACCTCCCCTTTCCTTTGGGCGATCGCGGCATCACGCCAGACGCGAGCGGCAAACTCCGTCTTGCCCGAACCCATCGGCCCGATCAGCAAGACTCTTCGCCCGGGGACGGTGAAATCAAAGTGGGAGAACGTCTCATGGAAAGCGAGAGTAGGAAAGCCCAGGCTCTTTAAGAAGTCCTGGGCTTGAGGTGATTGCTCAATGTGCGCCATCGATGATCGCTACTCCATTGGATGTTCCGATTCTGCTTGCTCCAGCCTCTACCATCGCAAGGAAGTCTTCGTAGGTTCGAACTCCCCCGGATGCTTTCACACCCGTATCCGAACCGACGGTTTTGCGCATCAACGCAACGTCTTTAACGGTTGCACCACCGCTAGAGAAGCCCGTCGATGTTTTCACAAAGTCCGCTCCGCTTGCTTTAGCAAGGCGGCACGCTCGAGCCTTCTCTTCATCGTTTAATAAACTGGTTTCAATAATTACTTTCAGTAAGGCAGCCCGACCACAAACCTCTTTTACCGCCTTAATGTCTGCTTGCACCTTGTCATCCTGGCGGCCTTTGAGGTAGCCGATGTTGATGACCATATCAATTTCACTTGCTCCGGCACTGATCGCTTTCTTTGCTTCATATGCCTTTGCCTCACTGCTCATTGCTCCTAGGGGGAATCCAACTACGGTACACACCTTCACCGAGCTTTTCTCTAAAAGCTTGGCGCACGTTTTGACCCAACATCCATTGACGCAGACCGAAGCAAAGGCATATTTTGCAGCCTCTTTGCACAGCTGTTCAATGCGTTCTTTGGTCGCATCGGCGGCGAGAACCGTGTGATCTATGTATGTGGCGATATCCTCTTGTTTCATTCATAACCCTCCATCAAGTAACTTAGTGATAGCTTACCCCAAAACTTGAGCGCGGGCAATTGAAGAACACCTTGACGAGCGCCCTCTCTTCTCAATACCCTACTTCTATGATTCTTCAAATGATTGAACGCTATTATAACTGGGCTCTTATCGGGATTCTTCTTTTAAATCTCACCCAACGAAAGATTCCCAACAGTCACAAAAAGCGAACCGCTACGCTCTACCTCGCTGCCGTCCTTCTTCTCTTTGAACTTGGAGCGGTTACGATCTTAACTCGAGGGTGGAGTCACTACCTTGCAATTCCGCTTGCCCTTGTTTGTCTTCTTATCATCTATCTTCTGCGTAACCGAGCGTGGCCCTTTAGGCTGCGCTGTGTTTCATGCAATGCAAAGCTTGATTTCAACCACGTCATCGGCGGCGATGAGAACCTTTGTCGAACGTGTTGGGAGGCAGCACACCCGGAGCTGGTCCAAGAGGAGGAACCAATCGAGGTGGCAATTGAACCTACCGATGCTACCAGCATCGAGCAGATCGATTGGACAAGCTGGGAACCAAGTGAAGTGTGCGTGATCACCTACCTCTTTGAGGAGGATAAGGTCCTCCTCATCGACAAGAAGCGTGGTTTGGGCCGCGGGTTGGTTAACGCCCCCGGCGGTCACATCGAAGCGGATGAGACCGCCTTGGAAGCAGCGATTCGTGAGTATCGGGAAGAGACCCACCTTGAGGTCAGTAACCTTGAGATGGTGGGGGTGCTCAACTTCCAATTCCGCGATGGCTTGGCAGAAAAAGCGTACGTCTTCTTTACCAACACTTATTCGGGAGAGATGGCTGAAACCGATGAAGCTCGTCCCTTCTGGGTGCCGATCTCCGAGATCCCGTATGATCAGATGTGGGAAGATGACCTGTACTGGTTGCCGTCCGCGTTGGAAGGAAAACACTTTGAAGGGTATTTCATCTTTGATGAGCAAACGATGGTCGATAAACAGATCACCTTTAAAACCCCGTAAGGATAGGGTATCCTGAGAGGCGATATGATCATCCTCAAAGAAGAAGCAACGGTTGAGATCGAGGTTCGAAAATCGCGCTTTATCGCCCACGCAATCCCCATCACCTCACTTGATGAGATTAAAGCCTTAGTCCAAGAAGCTCGGGCAGAACATCCGGGAGCCAACCACGTCGTTCACGCCGCAGTTGTGGGTAAAGGCGGCGATCTCTACAGCTACAGCGATGACAAGGAACCGAGAAACACTGCCGGGCGCCCTGCCTTAGAGGTCCTCAAAGGCAGCGGAGTCTCCAACATCCTCATCCTGATCATCCGCTACTTTGGCGGAACATTGCTTGGTACCGGGGGCCTAGTCAAAGCATACGGCCAAAGTGTTCGTGAACTACTTCCCCTCTTAAAAACGGAAGAGCTGATCGAAAAAACTACATTCAGTATCACGGTCCCCTACAACCTCTATGAACTGTTGAGCTTACACCTCGCTTCCCTGGAAGCAGAGATCATCACCGAGGAGTTTGCCACCGAGGTGACACTGACCGCCTCGCTTCCCTCAGCGATGATCGAGGAGCTTGAAATCTACGTGCAAAACCTTACCAACGGGCAATCATCACTTACCGTCGAGTAAGCTTTGAGAAGACAAGTTCCGGATTCTTCGGCTCCTCTTCAATCTCTTCATCGTCACGAGGGATATCCTCATCCCACAGGCGATCTTGTTCGATGAGTCGAACAAACTGAATTGCAATACTTACGGCCCGCTCCACACTCGCCGGATCGATCGCATCGATCGTATCGGCTGTGGTATGGTACACACTCTCAGCCCACGATGAAGCGGTAAGAGTTATAGCCTCCAAGCCCACTCGAGCAGCAGAAGCGGCATCGGTTGCCCCGCCAAGAATCGGCATGGAAAGAGCAGAGGCCTCATAGCCCATCGAGCGGGCGATGAGAACACCCTTGCGGGCCAAGGTCTTGGAGAGCGGAACCGTTGCATTCGCATCGCGCTCTAAGAAGTGCAGGTGCTCAGATGAGAAGATTGAATCGAAGTTTAAGATGATCGCCCCTTCAAGCTCGGCTTGATGGGCCTCATACCACGCACGTGATCCCTGAAGTGCAATCTCTTCACCATCGAAGGAGGTAACAATAATTCTTGTTTTTGAAAGAGGTTCTTCTTTGAAGTGTTTAGCCAAAGCAGTAAGGATCCCCACCGAGATGAGGTTATCCCCCGCTCCGGGAGAGACCTCAGTAGAGTAGTAGGAGAGCAACCTTCGCACATAATACCATCCGCCGAGCAAGCCCAAGCCGACAAAAAAGAGCAAGATCGGGGGGAAGTTGGGCCGAAGGAGTCTAAGCTGAGTTAACTCAACGCCCGTTTGGAGGAAGGAGAGAAGAGCGGAGCCGAGAACAAAGCCCAGGGGCATCATCGCCTGCTTCTTTTCTACGTTCTCGATCGGAGCGCTATCATGGTGAGCGGTGAAGATCACCGTTTGCTCAACCTCGGCTTTGGGTTGAATGACTCCATGGACGTTCATCCCCAACTCTGAGGGAGCGAGATATCTCGGTTTATATCGACCGATCGTATCGAAGCTGTACCAGAGAATCAGGGCTGAGACTATCAATCCAAGATAGGGAAGACCGAACAGGTTAAGCAAAACAACCGCCGGGTATGAGTAGACTATCAGGGCAAACATTCGGGTGTTGATCTTTGAGTCGATGGGAATTTGTTGGACTTCAACGAGATCGCAGGAGGTTTCAAACTCCCTCTTGATCAGCTTTGCCGCTTCCAAGGAGCTGTCACTGCCGCTTCTTCGAGGGCCAAACTGCTCAAGAACCGCCTTGGTAAACCCAAGGGCTTGTTGAGCGAGCCGTCCTGCCTTAAACGTTGTAAGCTTTGTTTTCTTTCCCATACTTCGTATGATGGCGAGGGGGTATTACTCTGTCAACTAAACCTACCTCGGCAGAAGATCAGCTATTGGAGTGTTTATACATTTTTTCTTTACACAGTACGCTTTGATGCTCGTCGACGGGTAGGAAGTTTTAAATCCTGTAATTTCCTTCCAAATACATCATCCAAAGCAACGAGTTCAAGATCTTTTTCCAAACCTAAGATAAACAATACCTGAATAAATGTAGCAAGAGATACTGAAGAAGATCCATTTTCAAGGTTACTTACCGTCTGCCTACTGATTCCTGCTCGTTCAGCGAGGTTTTGAGCACTCATATTTCGCCGCAATCGAGCAAGGCGGATCCGCTCGCCCAAATCCACAAGAATTCGATCTACCCTCGGTAACAATACAGGTTTTCTTTTAGCCATAACATCTAATATATTAACCACCCATAGGTAATATGTCAATTTTATAATACATTACAAGACATCATATGCTCACTCGATCAACCAATGCTCCCCTGAGATATATGATTTTTTTATATTGCAATTCACCTTAGGTGGTGGTATTGTTTCCATACAGTTTTGGGGGAGGGAAAGTCTTCGTCAACCAATAAACAAAGGGCTTTCTCTCCGCCTTCTCCTTCCCTGTGTGTTCCTTCTAGTAAAACACCCGTTTCCCTAGATAGACTGATCTTATTCAGAGCTCGATTCAAACCCTTCTTGACAAATATGATACCACTCACTATAGTTTGAAGCCGATTGGTTACTGAGCTGTGCTCAGGGCTCCAACGAGGAGAGGTGCCCGAGCGGCCGAAGGGGGCGGACTCGAAATCCGTTGTACTGGTCTCCAGTACCGAGGGTTCAAATCCCTCTCTCTCCGTCCGGCTTTGTTTGCTTAGAAACTGATTATTAGAGGAGAGGTGCGAGAGTGGCCGAATCGGGCTCCCTGCTAAGGAGTTGACCTGGTAACGGGTCCGGGGGTTCGAATCCCCCCCTCTCCGGATTTTTTACAATCGAGATCATAGCTCAGCTGGATAGAGCATCAGTTTGCGGAACTGAGGGTCGGAGGTTCGAATCCTCTTGGTCTCATAGCGTAAAAATCGCACTCTTGGAGAGATGTCCGAGTGGTCGAAGGAGGCAGTCTTGAAAACTGTTGGGGCGCAAGTCTCCGGGGGTTCGAATCCCTCTCTCTCCGTTAGCTTTTTTTACTGTTGAGATTCACTGGAGAGATGTCCGAGTGGTCGAAGGTGCACGCTTGGAAAGCGTGTGTGCGCAAGCACCAGGAGTTCGAATCTCCTTCTCTCCGAATTTTCCAGCCAACAGATTCTGTGCTACAGGCATCCGCCTAACCCCGTCAGGCCCGGAAGGGAGCAGCGGTACGTGGACCGCTTGTGAGACGCAGGCGATTTGTTGGCTGGTTCTATTAAACCTCCTGTAACTATGGTAGAGTGTCAACGAACTTTGGGGGGCAAATGTCACAGTATGAAGTAACTGCAACGAAGAACAGACCACAAGAGTTTTCTACCCTTGTGGGCCAACCGTTTGTCGTCTCCACGATCGAAGGAGCGATCGCCCAAGGGCGAATTGCCCACGCCTACCTCTTCAGCGGACCGCGGGGAGTGGGAAAAACTTCAGCAGCCCGAATCCTTGCTCGCTCGCTAAACTGCGATGAAGGACCCACCACGACCCCCTGTGGCGTATGTAATCATTGTACCGAGATCAAAGCGGGAAACAGTGTCGATGTAATCGAGATCGACGGAGCAAGTAACACTGGAGTAAACGACATTCGTCAAATCAAGGACGAAGTACTCTTCGCCCCACAAAGCTCGCGCTACAAGATCTACATCATCGACGAAGTGCACATGCTTTCGATCAGTGCGTTTAACGCCCTCTTAAAAACACTCGAAGAGCCACCATCCTATGTAATCTTCATCTTAGCGACTACTGAACTTCAAAAAGTTCCCGCAACGATTCGTTCGCGCTGTCAGCAATTTCACTTCCAACTCATCGGTCTCGATGTTATCAAAGAAAGCCTCGCCCAAGCGGCAAAAGACCAGGGAGTTCAGGCAGATGATGACGCCCTCTTCTGGGTCGCCCGTGAAGCCACCGGCTCGATGCGCGATGCATACACCCTCTTTGACCAAGTCGTTGCCTTCAGCAGCGGTCACATCACCTTGGAGACGATTCAATCAAAGTTAGGCCTCATTGGCATCGACCAAATCATTCAGATCGCCTCCCTCCTTTTGGAAGGATCTCTCCAAGAAGCTCTCTTGAGGATCAACGCCCTTCTTGGTGCGGGAGTCTCCGTCGAACAAACGATTAAGGATTTAACTCAATTCTACCGAAGCCTTCTCTTCATGCGCTCGCAGATCACCGATGAGGGGATTCTGGGTATCCAAAGCGACCGTGTTCCCTTTTCACTCCAAAAAGCCTATACGACCGATCAACTGGAAGCGGCGTTGGAGTTGCTCCTTGCCACCTACCGCGAGATTCGCTTCTCGCTCAACCCGCGCATCGAGCTCGAACTGGCAATCAGTCGCCTAGCAACACTGCCGAGTCTTCGCTCCAACACGATGCTCGTCGAAGAGATCGCAAAGCTACGCGAAGAACTCCTCTCAGGAAACGTAAACGTCACCCGAAAGGTCCAAAAACAAGAGGTTGTTACTCCTCCACCACCAGCAAAAGCCCCGGTTGAACAACCCTCTCCATCCCCGGCCGAAGCGAGCGTTCCCGTTGCTCCTTCAGTTGCCCGAGCATTGACGATGGAGGATCTTCCCGAGCTCACCCGGCGCCTCGGTGATGCTCCGATGCTCGCTCGAGTACTGGGTACCGTCAAAGAGATCAAACAAGAGAACCACAAACTCACCTTTACCTTCAACACCGAGTTTGCCGCCACGACCGCCACGGAAAGCAGCGAACGCCTCAGTAAGGCGATCGAGGAGTTGACGGGAGATACAGTAACTATCCAGTGTATCAACGGCGAAAGCGCCCCAATTGTGAAAGAAACTCCGGTATCGGATGATTCAGTATTACAAAATATTGCCACCGTGTTTCGCGGTGATGTGCTGACAAGGAAAACTCATTAATGAATCCATTTGAACTACTGAAGAACGCCCAGGCGATCAAGGAAAATATGGCGAAGATGCAGGAGATCCTGCCAACGATTCAAGCAACGGGGAACGCCGGAGCGGGAATGGTTGAAATTACGATAAACGGCAAATTCACCGTCATCGACGTGAAGATCGAAGAGTCCGTAACTGACGATCTTGAAACCCTTCAACTTCTCATCCAAAGTGCGTTTAACGACGCTTCGGTAAAGCTCCAGCAGAAGCTGCAAGCAGAAGGGCTCAAAGCCGCTTCAACCCTGGGCCAACTATGACAAGTTTAGACACCCTGATCAAAGACCTCAGTCGATTGCCGGGAGTCGGACCGAAGAGCGCTACGCGCCTCGCCTACTACCTTCTGAAAAGTGATCCCTCATACAACCGCAACCTTGCCGATGAGATTGCAACGATTCAAGAGCGAATTAAACCCTGCTCGGTGTGCGGAAACTATACCGAAACAGACCCCTGTTCAATTTGCGGCGATCCAAGTCGGGACCAAGCGATTATCTGTGTTGTTGAAGAGCCGCAGGATGTCCTCACCCTCCAAGCCAGTGGAGCGTTTGACGGCCTCTATCATGTTCTCGGTGGGGCGATCAGTCCCTTGGACGGAGTCGGGCCGGAGCAGTTAAGCTTTGGTAAACTGATGAAGCGAATCAAAGATGGCACCTTCACTGAAGTAATCATCGCCACCAATCCGACTGAGGAGGGAGATACGACTGCTTTGTATATCCGCCACCTTCTCAAGGAGTATCCATCAATTGCGATCACTCGCTTGGCCAGTGGCCTGCCGATTGGAGGGGATTTGGAGTATGCCGATCGCTTAACGGTTTCTCGCTCCCTTCGTGGCCGCGTTACGTTTTAAAGATTTCGTTCCTTTTTAAGCTGGGCGTATGCACCCTGAATCTCCTGGAACTTAGCTGTAGCGGCTTTCAGAAACTCTTCCCCAAGTCCTTTTGAAACCAAGGTATCTGGGTGGTACTCCATCGAAAGTTTTCGATACGCTTTTTTAATCTCTTCGTTTGTTGCCCCAGCGGTAAGTCCGAGGGTAGCATACGCTTGGTCTGATGAAGAGGTTGCCAAGCCATAGCGTCGTTGGAAGGATTCGATCAGAGGTTCACTGAAGTGAAAGAGTCGGGCGATTCGCTGGATCATCGCCTCTTCAATGGGGGAGATCGACCCATCGGCGTACGCGACGCGATAGCAGATATCGACCACCAACTGAAGAAGAGCGGGGTTTCTCCAATAGCCTTGGTAGAACTGCGCAGCAATCGCTTCGATCTGTTGATTGGAACTCAGCGCGGCATCAAAGACCCGAAGAGCCAACTCCTCCTCTTGGTATCCCAAGCGAAGATCGCGGCGGATAAATTCAACTACTTTTTGGCGTTCACTTGCACTGACAGCTCCGTCCGCTGCGGCAACATTGGCCAAGATTGAGAATGCTCCGACAAAAAAGAGTTGTTGTTGCTGATCAAGGGGGTTGCTTCGTTCTTGGACCCGGCCCGCCTTATCGATCATTGAGGCAAAGGCAATGCCGGCGATCATCCCCAAGGGGCCGCCAAAGGTGAGGCCAATTACCCCACCGATGAGTTTACCGAGCCAACCCATCGCTCTTACATCTTATCGATGAGCATCGAACACTTGCCCGAAGGAATCGGGAGTGTTTTCTTCTTCTTCTCGTTGAGGACCTCGATCGTGAAGTAGTAGAGTTTCTCGGACTCGAGGCGAATCTCCCAACCTCGATCGGTCTTGTTGGAGAGGATCGTAATCGTGTTTCGCTTCAGCGAGAGGTTCTCGATTCCCATCACTTCGAGGGAGGGCATCACCCAATCCACCGTCTTTCGGGGAAGAGAAATATCAAGACCGATAATGTTTTCGATCATCAACGTAATCGTTGCCACACCTGCGTAGTGCATCAGCCTACGGCGCGGGAACCCTGGGATTTCGTTGGTCTTTGAGGGGCCTTCCTTATTTGGCAGGTACGCTTCCCACAGATCTCCGATCTGGTCGGTATCAGGGTGAAGGGTGTCCAGCAGGAAGTACATGTGCCGAATCGCACATTCGCGAGCGTAGATAAATTGGTTGTACTTGCCCAAAGCTTTGACAACCATGTAGGTATCGACACTGAAGACTCCGCCGCAGTGAGCGTTGCCATCTTCGCTAAAGTAGGGCGAAGACGTCGGGACTGCCGGAAAGGGGTTCTCCGTTCCGAATTCTTTCGGGTCCTTCAGTTGTTCAATGAGGTAAGCAGCTCGTTCGTCATTGGGAATCTCGGCAAGCATCGCCCAGTAGGAAACGAGCATCTTGCTTTTAATTCGCTGCCCGTCTTTATCAAGGTCATAGTAGAAGCGATCATCATCATCCCACATCTGGGCGTTGATCCGCGTCTTTAAGGAGAAGTAGAGGCGCTTGTAGCGGAAGGAGATCTCCTTATCGTTGAGGATATCACCGATTGCTGACATATAGAGCGCGGCTAAGGCAAGCTGAGCGTTGAAATCAACGGGATAAAACGTTTCACTGCGGGGGATGTTTCCCGTTTGGCACACTTCAACCGGGACGTGGTACAATCCGTTTTCCTGCAGTGCAGTTTCTTCAAGCCACGTAAAGTGGCGTTCGAGAATCGGAACGACATCTTTTAAGCGCTTCTTATTTCCCACTTTGTGGTAGAAGATATATTCGACGTAGGCAAAGAGCGGAGGTGCTATTCCTTCGGGGTTTTCTTCAGTGAGCACCGCCTTGCCATCTTCAATTGAGTAGTCACTCCGAATCGCTCCACTCTCCTCTTGGCGCTCGTAGAAGTAATCGAGCATTGCAAACGGGGAGTGGTTTTGGTTGGAGTACACCAAAAAGAGGGAAGCAAACGAGGAGAGGTATTGGTTGAAATATTTCTGGTCGGGATAGGAAAGGTATGAGCCCGAGAATTTATTTTCCTCGGTTCCTTGTTTCCACAATTCATCTATCCACACCCATGAACGATCGTACATGTCGACAAAATCTTGATCGTAGAAGTGTACGAATGGCACCAAATCCTTGCTCAAAATGAGACTCCTTATATAGCTACAGTCACAAGAAAACCCTAAAAACGTGCATTGTTTAAGATAAACTCTCTTCTATGAGATGTCAATCAAAAGTTAGAAAGGAGTTTCTTAGGGACTATGAAGGCCAAATTCAGAAAATACTGCTTAAATAAGCATACCTAAGCATATGTATAATAGCTAATTGTACGTAAAAAGGAAAGGGCGGTTTTTGTGAAAGATGGAACAGTATCCTCGCAGAGGGTGCCTACTAGACACACTTTTGAACTTTTACACAAAAACCGGCAAAACTCCTTCAAGGATCTCAGTAGAGATTTCGGTACAGCCCCGGCTGATCTCTTCGCCGTCAACGTGGACGGGAAGGAGGCCTCGTTTGGCGATAATCGAGAATTTTTTAGTCCGAACCATCTTAAAATCTGCCCGTTTTAATTGCGTTCCCTTTAGGAAGGAGATAATTACCGGAATTATTTTGCGTCGACTGACCGGCCTTTTTGCCCACATGACATCAAAGTACCCATCATCAAAGATCGCATCGGGCCCCATGAGAAACATCGAGCCCATCCGTTTTCCGTTGGAGACGGAGAGCTGCTGGGTCCAGACGATGCGTTGCTTTCCGTCATAGGTAATTTCAACTCGATATGGTTTTGGGTAGCGAGCGAGCACCTTCAAGAGGGCCATCGCATAGGAGGGAGCTCCGATTAAACGTTTAAAATCGGAGGCCATAAAGTTTACTAGCGGCTCAAAGCCGATTCCTAGGCCGTTTACGAAGTAGCGACCGTCAGGGTATTTGCCTCCGTACACTTTTCCGATATCAATCATCTTTGTCTTTCCGGCGAATGCGATCGTACACGCTTCTTCGACATCCGTCGGGATCCCCATTCCCCAGGCGAAATCATTACCGCGCCCGATTGGGATGACACCCAATACTGGTGGAGGTGTTCCCATCTCCAAGGAGGCTTTGATCATCCCATTCACAACTTCGTTGACTGTTCCATCCCCTCCGGCAGCGATGATCGATTTCCGACCGTCCATCGTGGCTTCCCAAGCGAGGCGCTCAGCTTCGTGCTCCTCTTCTGTTCGCATCAGAATAACTTTTCGTTCGCCTCGCGAGAGACAGAATCGAACTTTTTCTTCAAGTTTTCGTGCATGACCTTTTCCGGCATGAGGATTAAGGATGACAAACAATTCGCTTTCGGGCATATGGGCTCCTCACAAATTTTTACAAAACCTAGTGCGATCGTATCACAATTTCACTACGAGCAGAAGTGTTATATGCAAAGCTCAGCAGATATACTATACTGCGGTTCGAAATATGACGGAGTAGGTCCTCGTGCCCAGTACAACATTATCACCAAAATCTCTCGAACGCCGCTCCTTCTATCGAAGGATGGGCGCCATTACGCTTCCAATCCTTGTTCAGAACCTTCTAAACAACTCCCTCTCCTTTGTCGACACGTTGATGATCGGCCAGCTTGGAGAAGCTGCGATAGCAGCTGTTGCTCTGGCAAACCAGATGTTCTTCCTCATCGCCTTGCTCTTCTTTGGTGTTGCCAGCGGGGCCTCAATCTTCCTTTCACAGTATTGGGGTGCAAAGGATGATCGCTACATTCAAAAGATCATGGCCCTCTCGATCACCTTCGTGGCGTTCTTCTCTTCGATCTTTGCCGCCCTTTCCTTCTTCGTTCCGGAAGCAATCATGCACGTCTTTACCCATGAAGCAGCGGTTGTTGCCGATGGGGTCTCCTACCAAAAGGTCGTTGCGATCAGCTATGTGTTCAGTGCAATCGCTCAAATCTTCTCCACTGCCCTTCGGGTAACGGGCCACGCCAAGACGCCACTTAAGATCGCTCTTCTTGCCCTCAGCCTCAATGCGATCGGAAACTACTTCCTTATCTTCGGAATTGGCCCCTTCCCCGTCATGGGTGTTGCCGGAGCAGCGCTCGCAACGGCTCTCAGTCGCTTTGTTGAGTTAATCTTACTCGCCTGGGTAGTGTACAAGAGGCACCCCCATCTAGCGATCAAGAGTCTTGAGGCGTTCAAATGGCCTCGTAAGTTTATCCTTCACGTCGTTCCCACCACGCTTCCGGTTCTCTTTAACGAGATTGCTTGGGCTCTGGGGATGACCACGTATAAGATCGCCTACTCAAAGCTTGGCATCGATGCAATCGCCACGATCAACGTGGCCGAGAGCGTCGGCAACCTCTTCTTTGTAGCCCTTCTTGGTCTGTCAAACGCAACCCTGATCATGATCGGGATCAAGATCGGGGAGCGAGACTACCCGCTTGCTCGAATCTGGGCTCGCCGGTTTGTTCTCATATCGGTGGGCATTGGGGCTACAATGGGGGGCTTTGAGCTTCTTTTTGCCCCGTTGTTTGCCGGAATGTTCAACATCAGTGTCGAGCTACGGGCAACGGCTGTTCGGCTTTTGTTCATCCATGCACTGTTTTTACCGGTTCGCTCCTTCAACATCACCGTCATCGTTGGAGTGCTCCGAGCTGGAGGCGACACCCGTTTCAGCATGCTCGCTGAGATGTTTGGTGTCTGGGCAGTAGGTGTTCCGTTGGCATTTATCGGCGTCTACTTCCTTAACCTCTCAATCGTTCCCCTCTACTTCCTTGTTTGTATGGAAGAGGTCTCCAAGATGCTCGTCGGCCTCGCTCGTCTAAAGAGTGGAAAGTGGCTGAATGACCTCACCGTTCATTGACCGTTGACTCTTCTCTTTCTATTATTAAGAGAGAGGGGCAACATATGAGCCAAAGAAGTGTATTAACCAATGGTACCGTGGTAACAGGATATGGAAAACTCAAAGATTGTGGAGTGTACATCAATGAAAAGGGACAGATTGGAGATATCTTCAATATGGCCCGCTTCAGCAGTAAGCACTTTCCACCGGATACCACGATCATCGATGTCGGCGGAGGGTATATCACCCCCGGCATGATCGATAGCCACCTTCATGGAATCGGGGGCTTCGGAACCGAAGACTGTGATCCCAACTCAATCCTTCAAATGAGCGAGAAGTTGGCAGATGTCGGAGTCTCGGCGTTCATGCCGACTATCTACACCAACACCCTCGACGAAATGTTGTGCGCGATCAATGCGATCAATGAAGCGATGGGAAACGAGAAGGGGGCTAAGATTCTTGGAATCAACTTAGAAGGTCCCTTCATCTCGATGAAGCGAGTCGGTGCCCAAAACCCCGAAGGGGTTCGCCCGGTAGATTTGGATATCTTCAACCAACTCATCGATGCTGGAAAAGGCAACGTTATCTGTATGACGGTAGCCCCCGAGCTCAAAGGGATGCGTGAACTGGCCCTCTTAGCCCGCGAACGAGGCATCGTTCTCCTTGCCGGTCACACCGATGCAACCTATGAAAACATCCTCGAAGGGATGCAGGTAGGAATCCTCCACTCCACCCACTTCTTCAACGCCATGAGCCGCCTCCACCACCGCGACCCAGGAACTGTCGGAGCAATTCTCATCGAAAAAGATATGCAGTGTGAGATCATCCCCGACGGAGTCCACGTCCACCCTCAGCTGGTGAAGATGCTTCTTCGCGATAAACCACTGGATAATATCGTGATGATCACCGATTCACTCAAACCAACCCGCCAACGCGGCGGCCAGTTAACCGCAAACGGAGTA
This sequence comes from uncultured Sphaerochaeta sp., assembly GCA_964444595.1. Classification (GTDB taxonomy): domain Bacteria; phylum Spirochaetota; class Spirochaetia; order Sphaerochaetales; family Sphaerochaetaceae; genus Sphaerochaeta. The sequence continues at coordinate 22,580 of CAYUHP010000011.1, forward strand.
CCCGCAGCGCTTGGACCCAATGGTGCCTTTGTCGCAAAGGATGATCCGAACCTCTTTATCGGAAGCGGACTGACGATGATTCAAGGATTGAGAAATGTTATCGACTGGGAGGTCCCAATCGAACACGCCATTCAAATGAGTGCTACCAACCCCGCCCGGATCTACAACCTTCAAAAAACGGGGATGCTCATTCCGGGTAATATCGCTGACGTCCTCGTGCTCGATAAGAATTTGCAGCTGAAGGGTCTCTTCATCGACGGCAATTTAATTCGAGATCGATTTTCCTAACAACAAGGAGTTTTTCATGCAAGAAGCAGTACAGGGCCTTGAGCCACAGGCCCTCTGGTCCTATTTTTCCGACCTGAGTGCTATTCCCCGAGAATCAGGGAACGAAGAAGGGGTTCGCCAATATCTTCTCTCTTTTGCTCAAGAGCACAACCTCGAAGCGATCGTTGAAGAGATTGGAAACGTCATTATCAAGAAACCCGCCGCCAAAGGATTTGAAAACCGCCCATCCGTTGCCCTTCAAGGGCATATGGATATGGTGTGTGTTAAAACCGAAGACTCAAACCATAACTTTGAGACCGACCCGATCCAGCTGGTTCGAGATGGAGAGTGGCTTCGAGCCAAGGACACCTCCCTCGGAGCAGACAACGGCATCGCCGTTGCCTTGATTCTGGATATCCTCGCCGATAAGAACGCCCAACACGGACCGCTTGAGGCGATCTTCACCGTTGCCGAAGAGACCGGCCTCACCGGCGCGTTTGGAATTGAACAGGAACATATCGACAGCCGCTTGCTGATCAACCTCGACAGCGAAGAGGAGGGGGTCTTCTACATCGGCTGTGCCGGCGGCATCGAAACTGACGTGCACATGGGTGTTGTTTGGGAGGATACTCCGAGTGATCATCAAGGCTTTGAGCTTACCGTTTCCGGTCTCAAGGGCGGACACAGCGGAGCAGAAATCCATACCCAGCGCGCCAACTCGATCAAGCTCGCTGCTCGGGTCATCACTCAGCTTTCTGACTACCGAATCTTCAAAGCTCAGGCTGGGTCAAAACGCAATGTGATTCCTTCTACCGCCACCATTGGCTTTACGATTCCAAAGAGTGATAGAGCGAAGATGCATGAAATAGTTGCAGCAACGCTTACAGAGGTATCAGGTGAGTTTGAAGTTGCCGACCCGGCGATTGCCTTTGAAGTAACGGCCGTTGAAACACCGAAGAAGAGTGTGAAAGCAAACACCCTCTTTGATGCTCTGTATGCAGCTCATCATGGTGTAGATGCGATGAGTATGTCGATTGAGGGCATCGTTGAGACCTCAACGAACCTTGCGATCCTTTCTTTAACGGAGGAAGGATTTGAAATCATCGCCAGTCACCGCTCCTCAATCCTCTCGGCCCGCGATGATGTAGCTCGTCGCTTTGCTACGATCTTCACCCTTGCTGGAGCAAAGGCAAGTCACAGCGGTGATTACCCCTCGTGGAAGCCCAATGTTCACTCCCCCCTTGCCGCATTCGCCGCCAGGGCGTGGAAGGAGTACGCCAATGAAGATGCCACGGTTACGGCAATTCACGCTGGCCTAGAGTGTGGGATCATTAACAGCCGAGTTCCGGGGATGGATTCAGTATCCTTCGGTCCGGATATGAGTGATGTGCACTCAACGAAGGAGAAGGTATCGATCCCTTCAACAAAACGGATCAGTGACTTTACCCGCCATCTCTTGGAGATCATCGAGTAAGAAAACGAGAAGAACGAGGATTTTATAGATCCTCGTTCCTCTTTTTATTACAACGCTTTAATTACTTTGGCCAACTCTTTCGCCCGAGTATACGCCTTTTCTTTATCTTCCTCGCTCGGTGAGCCTTGATACTCAACCGCCTCGGCAACGCACTCAAGCTTCATCGCTTCGATGAACTCATCGAATTGCTTCTGAGCTCCGCCAGACCACCCAAAGGAACCAAAGCGTAAGGCTTTTCTTCCTTTGATGTGACTGCGAGTAAGAATATCCAACACATGGTACATCGGCGGGAACATCTTGTACTCGTAGGTGGGCATCCCGATGATGAGCCCTTCACTTCGCCAGACCTTCTCTAACACAAACGATTCGTGAGTCTGCGGCACTTGAATGATATGCAGTGGGATGCCTTCACTTTCAACACCGGCGATGATTGAATCCAGAAGTGCTTGGGTGTTTCCATACATACTCGACCATACCAAAGCGATCTCTTTCTCTCGCGGACCATCCATATAGGAGGCGAGCTTTGCGTAGTGATTGATAATTTCTTCGGGGTGGGCACGCCACACGACTCCGTGACTGGGCCCTACCATCTTAATGGGAAGATCTTTGAGTTTGTCGATTCCCCGTAAGACGAACGATGAGAAGGAGGAGACGATGTTGGCGTAGTAGCGCTCCGTCTCACTGAAGAGGTGGGCCTTTGTTTCTTCATCCAGCTCATCATCAAAACACTCATCATAGCGGCCAAAGGAACCGAAGGCGTCACAGGAGAAGAGGATTCCATCCTCTTGGACGTAGGTCATCATCGTCTCCGGCCAGTGGATATTTGGAGTGAGGTAGAAGGTAAGGGTCTTTCCTCCAAGGTCTAAGGTTTGCCCATCGGCAACCGCCTGAACGTTCTCTTCGATCTTATAAAACGCTTTGATCAGGGGAACCGCTTTGGGGGAGCAGAGGATCTGCACATCGGGATATCGTTTTACGACCTCCCTCAACGCTCCGGTGTGATCAGGTTCCATGTGGTTGATGATGAGAAAGTCGAGCGTATTGGTTGTCAGTGACAGCTCATCGAGCTGTTTGTTTACCACATCAAGCGCACCGTCCCAATCTTTCACCACGTCGATAAGGGCGTTGAACTTGCTGCCTTTCACCACGTAGGAGTTAATCATCACTCCATCGGGAATCGGCCATATGCCCTCAAATAACTCTTTGCTACCAATCTTGGCAGCAACTCGATATACATTATCAGCTAATAGGTCTGGCTTCATTGCTGTACCCTCCTACTGATGAAATATACCCCATGAGCGGGTGGATGTATATCAGCGAATCAGCTGACTCGACCTTTGAAGGGCAAACATCTTCCTTTGGCGAGTTTTATAATCACTCATATGAGTTTGAAGAAGTTCTTTAAACTCCTTGGAGTGGTTGAAGTGAAAGAGATGGGCAACTTCGTGTAACACCAGGTAGGAGAGCTCTTCATCACCTAAAGCCTGAGCGCGTAGCGAGAAGCTGAGCCGCCCCGAAGCGGAGCAACTTCCCCATCGCTTCTTTGAATCGCGAATAGTATACGGGGGAACCTCGATATCAAGCGTCTTACTCCAGTGAGCGACCAGAGAGTCAATCCTTTTCGTTACCTTCTTTCGATAGAGGGCTTTGATGAGAGACAGGATCTGGTCTTTATCCTTTGGATCCTGAGTAGAAACGATGAGCGAATCATCTTCGACAAAGGCGCGCTCGGTCGCCCCTTTTTTGAGCAGGAGGGAGACAAAGCCTCCCTCATAGGGAAACCGGTCCCCCTCTTCATAGGTATGGGCTTCTTGCACTTCCTCGGTGATTCGTTTCAAAAGATGATCTTTGTGCTCGATGATCAACTCTTCGATGATCCGGGTATTCACTCGGTATGGAGCCCGAATCGTGAGCGTCCCATCATGACCGACTCGAATCGTAATTCGACGGTTGGCTCGAGAGGTGAGCAGGCTGTACTGGATTGTTCCTACTTTACCGGTGCTTTTCATTTTGCTACAGTGGCGGGTATGAGAATGATGAACCTCTCCCTTCGCCAAAGCCTAGCCTACCAAAAACTCTCCTTTCAGGGAAGTTCCGCCACTGAGGCATACTCAACATTGATTACCGTCCTCGATGGTTCTCCGATCAGCAGTGAAGGAGTTCTGGTACTCTCCTCTGCTTTGGATGTGCTCTTCTTGGGAGTAGCAGACCCCCTCAATGAAGAAACCCTTGAAAAGATCGCAAACGCCCAAAAGCTTGAAGATGCGGTCGGTGATTACATCCTTGAAGCGGGACGGTACCATTTCGCCCAGCTTCCACTACCCTCAAATCTTGAGGAGCTTCCCTATGAGGCCCTTGCATTAACCGAGGGGGACGTTCTGTATCTTCGTATCTTGAAAGAGGGAGCCTTTGCGTTAGTGGCTCAAATCTGGGTTAAAAGAAGAGGGGAATCAGAATCGGGGCAGTAAGACTCATCGTTGCCCCGTGATAGATCGACCCGATCATCGTCGAGGTACCGAAGTGCTTGGAGAGGATTACCAACACCACATCCATCGTAGTTGCTCCGCCGCAGGAGGCGGCGGGATAGTAGTAGCGCTTACCCAGCCGCCCGAAGAGCGGAATGAGAAAGAACGAGAAGCTTTCGCGCATCAAGTTTGAGAGAAATGAGATGGAACCCAGAATCGGAAAGCCTAAGTCACTGATGAGAATCCCTGAAAGGGAGTACCACCCAAACCCACTGAGCATCCCCGCTGCTTCACCGAAGGTAAAGGGTAACACCAAGGAAGCACCAAGGGCTCCGAGGTATGTTCCGAGAATCGTAAAGACCGGAAGAAGAAAGATACTCGGGTCGCGGAGCACCGCCTTGAAGGAGATCGAGCGTTGGATAAGGTTCATCCCAACAAGAAAGAGCATCACATAGAGCAGGTACGTTACGTAGGATGAATCAAACCAAGAAAAGAGCGTGCTCTTCATCCCAAAGAAAACTCCCAAAGCAACGATACTGATCAGAAAGAGCGGCTCCTTGAGCAGGTCCCAAAGGTATCGGAGATTTGAGCCCTCCTTGCGCCGAGCAACGGCCAAGGTGGTATCGAGATCTTTGGGCAGAAGGAAGTGTGAACCAGCGAGGGCAACAACAATCGAACCGCCAAGGCTGAAGAGGGTCAAAATGAAGGCACTGAGACCGATGTGAGCCAATTCAGTTGCGATGTTCTCAATCTGGCCAGTGTTGATTCCCATGAAGAACAACAAGATCCACACCAACACCGTTTGGCCGATGGCAGTTGTTCGAAGGAGCCGATCTTTTCCAATTGCTTTAGAAAAAAAGCTACCCACGATAAGCGCGAGGGCAAGCTTTGCCAGATAGATGAGGGTGTCCATATAAAAATGACTCTAGCCGAAAGAGAAGGAGAATGTCAAATTCCCTTGTTAAATACTGTCACGTTCAGTATATTAACGCGTATGACTATCTTAGAGCTCAGCGATACCCGTCGCCTCATTACTCTTTCCGACGGAAGGAAGATCCACCTCATCGGAACAGCCCACGTCTCCCAACACAGTGTTGATGAAGTCGCCGAAGCGATTGAAACCGAACAACCAGATCACATCTGTCTTGAGCTGGATGATGGGCGAATGAAGAGCAAGGAGCAGGAGAGCTCCTGGTCCAACATGGACATCAAGAAAGTCCTCAAAGAGGGCAAGGGCTTCCTCCTTGTAGCCAACATGGCCCTCGCTTCTTTCCAGAAGCGAATGGGCGATGAAACTCAGACCCAACCGGGAGCGGAGATCATCAGTGCCGCCCGCCTTGCCCAAGAGAAGGAGATTCCCTTCTCCCTCTGTGACCGAGAGATTCAAGTGACGTTCAAGCGCGCTTGGACGATGAGCAACCTGTGGAACAAAGCCAAGCTGATCGCAACGATCATCAGTGCGGTGTTCTCCGATGAAAAAATCAGCGCCGAAGATTTGGAAGATCTCAAGAAAGCGGATGTGATGCAGCAGATGATGGATGAGATGGCCAGCGAGCTACCGGCGGTAAAGTCGGTTCTCATCGATGAGCGCGACCAGTACTTAGCAACGAAGATCTATCTTGCTCCGGGACAGAACAAGCTGGCAGTAATCGGGGCGGGGCACATGAACGGAATCGTGAAGACCCTCCAGGCCCTTGATGCTCAAGAGCTTGATACGGACCTCTCGGAGATTACCCGGATTCCTCCCTCCTCCAAATCATCCAAGGTCCTCTCGTGGGCGTTCCCTGTTTTGATCGTCACGCTTCTGCTCTATGGATTCTTCTCCTTCGGAAGAGCCGAAGGGATCAAGATGATCGGCCTTTGGTTGACGGTAAACATGTCCTTTACCGCTCTCGGTGCCATCTTGGCCCTCGCTCACCCGTTAAACATCCTTGTTTCGATCTTGGCAAGTCCCATCACCAGCCTCCACCCGGCGATTGGAGTGGGGATGGTCAGTGGCTTACTGCAAGCGACGTTGCGCAAGCCGAAGGTCAAAGACTTTGAGCGCTTAAACGACGATGCCACCACGTTGCGAGGGTGGTACCGAAACCGAGTACTCCACGTCCTCGTGGTCTTTCTACTCACCAGTCTCGGCGGTTCGATTGGAAATGTGGTTGTATTTCCCTTCCTCCTCGCGCGTTTAGCATAAAAACTCATCGCTTCCTCCCCTATAATTTGATACACTGCCTCCAATGGAGGTTGCCATGGATTATTTTAGCCAAGCCAACAGTACCCCTCTTTACCTGATGGTTGGGGTAGTTCTTCTCTTTGTTGTTGTCAGTTGTGTGCTCTTTATTCGAAAGAGCTACCTTGCCGGTCTGAGGATGGGCATGGATCGAAAAGTTCTTCGAACAACGATTACCGCAAGCGCCCTCTTTACCGTCCTACCGTCGGTATCGATCCTCTTGGGCGTTATGGCTCTTTCGGGCTCGCTCGGTGTTCCCTCCTCCTGGCTCCGTTTATCGGTCGTGGGAAACCTCTCCTATGAAGCGATCGCCGCCGAAGCTGCCTCTCAGGCGATGGGCTCTTCACTTAAGGATGCCGCTTCGCTGACCACTAGCAATCTGGTTACGATCGTCCTTGTGATGACAACCGGGATTAGTTGGGGGATTATCGCAACGATCTTCTTTGGTAAATCCTACTCCCGCAAATCGACTCAAATGCTCAACAAATCCAAAAAGAGTGATGGAAAGAGCTTCGCCGACTGGGCGATGGTAGCGATGTTCATCGGCTTCTGTGGAACGTTTGTCGGATCGTACGTTGCTGAAGCGGTAGTCTTCAAGCACTTCCTTCCGATTCTCACCGCCCTCATCGCCGGAGTTGTGATGAAGGGGTGTGAGTACCTCGTCAAAGAGAAGAAGATCATGTGGATGGAGAACTTCTCCCTCTCCCTTTCGATGTTGATCGCGATGGGCGCTGCAGTCGCCCTTGCTCTGTAGGAGGTATGAGATGAGCACACCGTTTGATTACGAACACTATGACAATTCAATCCATCGCCTCGGGCGAATCATGAACGCGATCGGGATCATCGCCTTATTGGCGCTTCCCTTCTTCTTTGCAGCAACCCTCGGGGCAGCAGTCTCCTGGGATGGGTTCTTAAAAGGCTTGCTACGCGTTTCGATCACCTACCTCCCGATCTGTATCGTTGAGTTTTTGATCTACGTCCCAATCCTCGGACCGGGAGGATCATACCTCTCCTTCATCACCGGCAATATTTTGAATATGAAGCTGCCGTGTGCCTACAACGCTCGAGAGATCGCCGGAACCCAAGCAGGGACCCCCGAAGACTCAATCATCACAACGTTGGCAGTGGGTGTTTCCTCCTTGGTAACGATGCTCGTCATCTTCATCGGAGTCTTGGCGTTGATTCCCCTCACTCCCGTGTTGAACAACCCGACGCTCCGACCAGCGTTTGATAACTTACTGCCCGCCCTCTTCGGAGCCCTCGGTGCGCAGTACTTCTTCAAGAGCTGGAAGATCAGTGCGATTCCGCTCCTTTTGATGATTGTTCTTTCCATCGCGATCCCCGCACTCATCGCCCAAACAACGATCCTGATGATCCTCATCGGCGGGGTCGCCATTGGTATCACCTATTTCTTCCATAAAAAAGGAGCTCTGTAATGACCAAGCGTGAAAAACAATACGCCGAGTTGCTCTCAAAGATGATTCAAGTGGAAACGATCAGCGAACCGGGAAAGATTCACGAAGAGAAGTTCATTAACAGTGAAGAGGTTCTTGCTTCGCTCTTTCCCAAGGTGTTTTCCTCCTTTGAGAGACTTCCGATCGAAAGCGGTTTACTGATGCGGCTCAAGGGAAAAACTGACGGCGATGGTGTTCTTCTGATGAGTCACCAAGACGTCGTTTCCGCCGCCGGTGATTGGACGTACCCTCCCTTCAGCGGCAAGATCGCTGATGGGAAGGTTTGGGGCCGCGGAACGGTCGATACCAAAGGCGCCTTGATGTGCATCCTCCAAGCAGCAGAGGAGCTGCTTGAAGAAGAGTTCACCCCCGAAGTAGATTTCTACATCGCTTCTTCCTGGAACGAAGAGGTCAGCGGACCGGGAGCCCCCAATGCCGCAAAGTACCTCAAGGAGCACAACGTCCGCCTTCAGCTCTTACTCGATGAAGGGGGGATGGTCATCGATGAGCCGATTAAAGGGATCAAGGGACGCTTTGCGATGATCGGGACCGTTGAAAAGGGATACGGGGATATCGTCGCGATCGCTCACGGAAAAGGCGGTCACGCATCCGCTCCACCAAAGAACTCCCCCTTAGCGCGCCTAGGTGGGTTTATCGATGAACTTGAGACGAATGATCCTAACACCAGTGAACTCAGTCCGACCTTGATGGAGATGTTCCGCCGAGTCGGCGGGAATGCAACGGGAGCGCAAGGCTTTATCTTACGAAACGCGCGTCTCTTTAAACCAATCTTGAAGAAGATCCTCCCCAAGGCCAGTCCGATCACCGCCGCGATGATGAAAACAACGATGGCCTTTACGATGGCTGAAGGCTCGTTGGGTCGAAACGTCCTACCTCAAGTTGCCAAGGTGAATATCAACACTCGCTTTATTCAGCACCAAGGAGTTGAGAAGACGATGGCGATCTTAGAACCGATTGCAAAGAAGTATGATGTGGAGTTGATGATCGAAGAGGGCTATCGCGATGCTCAAAAGCCGGTGGACTTTACCGGTAACGCGTTCAAAATTGTCGAAGAGACCGTTGGTGAACTATTTCCAAACGTAATCGCAACCCCGTACGTGATGACCGGTGGAACGGATGCGTATCAATACCACATCGTCACTGACAATGCGATTCGCTTTGCGCCGCTTCAAATCAACGCGCAGCAATTCGCTTCCGTTCACGCTTCCGATGAGAACATCGACGTCGCGGTATTACCGCCGGCGGTCGACTTTTACAAGACAATTATTAAAAGAGTGAGATGATCGATAAAGCGTGATAGAATGCCCTCATGGCTACATGTTCAACAACCTATACACCGATTAACCTTCCTATGCTTGTAAGGAAGGTCAATCCTCGATTAGCAAAGCTTATTCCC
>CAYUHP010000012.1:0-15841 GCA_964444595.1 uncultured Sphaerochaeta sp.
AACGGAAGTGCAACACCGAAGGATGTTCAACAGATGATCCAACTCGAAGTGGAATCCCGCTACCCGGGAATAAGTAATCCTCCGGTGGCCGAAGAGCGACAGCTCCTCGATCCAGCGGAGGATACCTTCTTTGCGCGACTGTTTCGCTACCTAAAAGACCTTACTTAATTGCAAGAATCTCCTTAAGTTTGGGATTCTTTGCGATATCTCGCTGTAAGCCTTCAACCCGAGCCTTGTTTACATAATCTCGTGCTTCGAAGGAGTAGGTGAAGTTGGTATGAACATCGTACGTTCCGTTCATCAACGCAAATGCATCTTCGGTCATGACGAGCTCTTCATCGGTGGGAATAACGAGGATCTTTACCTTTGAGTCATCGGTTGAGATCTCAAACTCACCATTACGGCTGAAGCTCGTGAGGTTCTTCTGCGGATCAAGCTTTGCTCCGAGGATCTCAAGACCTTCGCACGCCTTGGCCCGAACATGAGGACCCATCTCGCCGACACCGGCGGTGAAGACGATTGCGTCCAAGCGGCCGCCGAGGAGGGTAGCGTAGGAACCGATGTATTTGCCGATTCTTCGTCCTTCCATGTCGGTGGCAAGCTGAGCGTTCTTATCCCCTGCTTGAGCTGCTTTGAGTACGTCGCGGCGGTCACTCTTTCCACAAAGGCCGATGAGCCCGCTTTTCTTGTTCAACGCGGTATCCATATCTCGAGCACTCATCCCAGTGTTTTCCATCATGTAGGGGATGATCGCCGGATCGATGTCACCACTGCGCGATCCCATGACCAACCCTTCAAGGGGGGTGAGACCCATCGAAGTATCAACGGCAATCCCATCCTTTACAGCACTGATCGAAGCTCCGTTACCGATGTGGCAGATGATGACGTTGGTGTCCTTGTTTTCTTTACCCAAGATAACTGCGGCTCGTTTGGCGCAGTAGAGGTGGCTGGTCCCGTGGAACCCATAACGGCGAACGTTGTATTTGGTGTACCACTCATAGGGAACTGCGTACATGAACGCATCTTCCGCCATCGTTTGGTGCCAGGCGGTGTCAAGGATGATCGCCTGAGGAACATTTGGCATCGCTTTGAGTGCTGCTTCAATGCCCATGATGTTAGCTGGCATGTGCAAGGGACCAAGGTGAACATAGTTCTTCAACTGGGTAAGCACTTCGTTGTCGATTAATGCGGATTTCTTGAACACTTCGCCGCCGTGCAGTACGCGGTGGCCGACTGAGCCGATCTCTTTGAGATCCTTGATCACACCATACTCATTGTCCAAGAGCATACGGATGATCAGTTCGATCGCTTCTTTGTGAGTAGGCGAGGAGAACTCAGCGGTGTACTCCTCCTTATCGACTGCCTTGTGTTCAATCGTTGAATACTCAAGGCCGATTCGCTCGACGACGCCGACGGCAAGCACTTCTTTCTTTTCCCAATCATAGACTTGGTACTTAGCAGAAGAACTGCCACAGTTCAGGGTTAAAATTACCATGAAGAACTCCTCATATTGGATATAAAAATATTCAGATTTGATGGCACAGGTGCCACGAAGTATTAAAGCATTATTGAGACTAAGAATCAACATGAAGCAGAAAGTATTATTCTTTCCCTTAAGGAGTAATGAAGCGAATCTCCCTTCTTGTATCTTTTCTCCTTCTGAGCACTTTTGTAAGCGCTCAGGCCGATATCGCCTTAGGCTTTCACCCGTTTAAAGATCAAATAACGGTTACAACCAAGCTTCAAGGCTTTGAAGCGAGCATAGTGATCGATGAATATGAACACTATCAGGTTTCATCGATTTCCCTCGGCCCATTTCGAATCGGTTCAACAAGGTTAATCTTCAAAAACACAAGCCTCACACCGATTCAGAGTAAATCCTTCTTTGAAACCCGCCTGGAACATACAAGCTTTGGCGTGTTGTCGGTTTTTCGCGCCGATGAACACAGCGGAGGAATCGGGTTTGAAAAAGGACCCTTCAAAGCAGTTATGGTAACTCTGCCCATCCTTGAGTCGAATACGATCTTTCGACCCCAAGGGCAAAACCAAGGATTTACCGCCCTGCTTCGCTACAAGGAGGGTCCGCTTGCCCTAAACCTCATCGGCAGTCAATATACTCCGCTCGCTTTGGAGGTAACAGCTACGCTGAGTTTGGGCGGAGTAACCCTTACAAGCATCACTGACTCAACAACCTTTCCCTACCGCTTCAGGATTGGATTAAAAGGCGGAAACACAACCTTTCTTCAAGAATTGGGGCTTGGCCGGGAACCGCTGTACAGCGGGAGTGTTCAAGCACTTCGGTATAAACAAAGCAGCAGTATCGTAGGGTTTGTCGGTTCCAGTGTTGTTGGTTTTGATTACCGCCTAATCCTTCAAAACGCGGTTCGTCGTGAACTGCGTTTTCGCGTATCGCTCAAACGGCCCTCGTTTCGGGTTTATGTTGGGTGGGAGGAGAAGGGCGGCTGGTTTCTTAATGTGAGGAGCAAGCGATCGACGTTTGCGCTCTCTGCGGGAAAGCTCGCCTATCAGTTTGTAAGCCAGTTGGAATGTGGTGAGGTCCGACTCGCCCTTACATCGAAAGGGGTGTTTTCTGTTACCTATACCTATCGCTTTACCATCGACCCAGAGTCGTAATCTCCTCTTCGAGGGTGATCGCGAAGGTTTCAAGGACCTGTTTTTTTGCTAACTCAATGAGATTTTTGACATCGCTCGCTGTTGCCTTGCCTTCGACATTGATAAACATATTGGCGTGGTGGGTGGCAATTTGGGCTCCCCCGATCGTTGATCCCTTCAAGTTACACTCCTCGAGGAGTTTACCGGCCTTTTTGTCTTCAGGGTTTTTGAAGATCGAGCCCAAGGAGGGGTAGCGGTATTGTTGTTGACTAATTCGCCGCTTCTTGTACTCCAAGGCTGTGGCTTTGAGGGTGTGCGTGTCACTTACCGGCTGAAGGGCAAAGTGTACTTCATACAATATAAGGTCATCTGATCCCTTATAGGGGCTCATCCGGTAGGAAAACTCGGAGGCAACGATTTGCTTTCGAAGAAGGTTTCCTCTCCGATCGACAAAATCGGCAAAGAGGGCAACCTCACTGATTTGGTGGTTGTGGGCTCCCGCGTTCCCCCAAAGAGCTCCGCCGACCGATCCGGGGATTCCATAAAAATGCTCCAGTCCTCCCAGACCCTCTTCGATCGCATAATCAATTGTTTCTTCCAAAGACGATCCGGCTAAAACTGAGAGAAGAGTGCCTCGTTTTTTTCGCTCATTCAGCTTGCTTGTCATGATCACCAGCCCTTCGATACCCTCATCGCTGATGAGGGTGTTGCTCATCCCGCCTAAGACCGTTACCGGCAATGAACCCTCGGTGGCGTAGCTCAAGGCAGCTCTAAGTTCTTGCAAATTCGTTGGATAGCAAAGCAGATCGGCTTTTCCGCCACACTTCATTGTTGAGAATTTGGCCAAGCTCACATCCTGTTCAAGGTTGATTTTTTCAACCCTATTGCGTACATTGATAACCATGGAGTCATCTTAGCCCCATTTGAAGGGTGAGACAATCCGAAGGAGCTTGCAATGGCGCTTCGCCTGTATAATACCATGAGTAGGTCAATTGAAGAGTTTGTTCCAATCCGCGATGAAGAAGTCGGAATGTATAGTTGCGGACCGACGGTGTATAACTACGCCCACATCGGAAACCTTCGAACGTTCTTATTTGAAGATCTCTTGAAACGAGTTCTCACGGCCAGTGGCTTTACCGTCAATCATGTGATGAACGTCACCGACGTCGGACACTTAAGCGGAGACGGCGATGACGGCGAAGATAAACTAGAGATCATGGCTCGGCAAAAAAAGAAGAGTGCTTGGGAGATCGCTGAGTATTACACCGAGGCGTTCTTCAAAGACTTTGATGAGTTGAAGATGATTCGCCCCAATACGATCAGTAAAGCGACCGATCACATCCAAGAGATGATCGACCTCATCCTTCGACTGGAAGAGCGAGGACACACCTACCAAAGTGGCGGGAACGTCTACTTCTCAATCGACACGATTGATGATTACGGCAAACTTGCTCGTCTCGATTTAGACCAGTTGCAAACGGCGGTCCGTGAGGGAGTGGAGGAGGATGAGCACAAACGAAACCCCAAAGATTTCGTCCTCTGGTTCACCCAAAGCAAATTCGGTGAACAGGAGATGATGTGGCCATCGCCATGGGGAAGGGGCTTTCCCGGTTGGCACATTGAATGCTCGGCGATGAGCATGTCCTACTTAGGCGAACACTTTGACATTCACTGCGGAGGAATCGATGCGATTCCCGTTCATCACACCAATGAGATCGCCCAAAGTGAAGCTGCTACCGGAACGAAGTGGGTCAACTATTGGCTCCACGGTGAGTTCCTTCTCGATGAAACGGGAAAGATGAGTAAGTCAAAAGGGGAGTTCTTAACCTTAAGCCTCTTGAAGGAAAAAGGGTTCGATCCGATGGACTATCGGTACTTCACCCTCGGCGGGCACTACCGCTCCCAGTTGAAGTTCAACTTTGACAACCTCGCTGCTGCCAAAACTGCCCGGGGGAATGTCGTGAAGCACATCCAAACTTTGCTCAAGGAGGGAGCCGTTGAGGAAGAACTGACAAGCGAGCAAGCCCTTGGGTATAAAGCTGCATTTTTGGATGCGGTTCAGCAAGACCTCAACACCCCCAAAGCCCTTTCAGTCCTTTGGGCGGTGATTAAGAGTACTGATCTGAGCCAAAACGAACAGTATTCGCTTCTTCTTTTTGTTAATACGATCCTCGGTCTCGGCTTTGATGAGATCACAAAGGCCGAGGAGGTCGTCATCAGTGCTGACGCGTTGCGCTTACTTGACGAGCGAACGGCAGCAAAAGCTGATAAAGATTGGAAGAAGGCTGATGAACTACGTTCTCAGCTTCTTGAAATGGGTTATGTGGTCAAGGATCTGCCCTCCGGCAGCATTCTTGAAGAAAAAGTGTAACGGTTTTAATTGTGAGTTGTTAAGCTTATGGAAATACAGAGCAACGATGAACGAGCGTTCAGAGGCGTATACGAGGAAGTTTTCCCGATTATCATGCGGGTTGTCTACCACGTTACCAACAACAGGGATCTCGCTGAAGAGATCTGCCAAGAGGCGTTCATCCGGTTTTTTGATAAAGGAATGCTCTTTCCTTCAAGCGACGACGCCAAGTACTGGCTGATTCGGGTTGCAAAGAACCTAGCGATCAACCAAGTCAAACGGAAGGTGCGCGAGCAGGGGATGGTGGAAAAGCTCAAGCAAATGCCGACCTCCCGTTCTAACACTACCGACGGCGAACACGTCCTCATTCGGGAGGAGACCCGAGCGGAAGTTCAAGCGGCAATCAGCCAATTGCCGGAGAAGTTCCGATTGGTGATCGTGATGAAAGAGTATACCGATATGGGATATCGAGAGATCGCTGAAGTACTCCGTATTTCCGAAAGCAACGTGAAGGTGAGGGTCCATCGAGCAAGAAAAATGCTCGAGTCGATGCTGAGCCAGGAGTAGAGTATGTGTGTAGATGACCAACTGTTGAATACGTATTTGGACAATGAACTATTGGAACCGTGGAAAACTCAAGTAGAGGAACACCTCTCCTACTGCAATGCCTGCAAGCTCAGACTTTCTCAGCTTGAAGAGATTCAAAGCCGCCTCGCTTCGGCAACCTTAAGCGATGAAGAGATCGCCCCCTCGATGGAGCGCGTTCTCACTTACTTTGAAAAGAACCGTTTTAGCGAACAATCAAATCGGCACCTCTTCTTGCACAAAAGAGTCCAAATTAAATTGGTGCCGGCTATCCTTACCAGTGCGGCGGCGTTTGTGGTGGTGTTTATCGCCTCCTTCGTACTCTTTTCCAGCAACCCCCAGCAGCGACAGGAAATCCTGCCCGGTGTTGCCGATCCGATCGACTCAAATCACATCCGTCAGGTCAGTGATTCACCAAGGCAATCGTTGGATTCCTTCAGCTTAGAGCAGATCATCAATCACCTTGATAAGCTCGGCTATGCGGTGAAACTTGAACTGAAGGCGATTACCCCGCTTGAGTAAGGAAGATACTCAATCCACCTAAAGGCTCTACATTCTTGTAGAGCCTTTGCTATTTTGATAGGATAGCCTACATCTAGGTGGAGGTTGAGATGAAGGCTGTTGAGTTACGTAAAGCATATGACCCAAAAGATTTTGAGGAACGAATTTACCAAGAGTGGTTGGATTCAGGCAGTTTTGAGCCCGTCGAGGGGGATAAAAAAGCCTATACCGTCGTTATGCCTCCACCAAATGTAACGGGTATCCTCCATATGGGCCATGCGCTCAACAATGGACTACCGGATATCTTGATTCGCTACCACCGAATGATCGGTGATACCACCCTGTGGGTGCCGGGAACTGACCACGCCGGGATCGCGACGCAGAACGTCGTCGAACGCCAGCTCGCCAAAGAGGGCTTAAGTCGTGATGACCTGGGCCGAGAGGCTTTTTTAGAGCGCACCTGGAGCGTGAAGGATGAACACCATCGAATCATCAAGGAGCAGTTGATGAAGATCGGCTGTTCATGTGATTGGAACCATGAACGCTTCACCTTGGATGAGGGGCTCAGCAGGGCAGTGCGCGAAGCGTTTGTTACCCTCTATGAACGGGATCTGATCTACAAAGGTGAGTACTTGGTAAACTACTGTCCCTCCTGTGGGACTGCTCTGGCCGATGATGAGGTGGAGCACCAAAGTCGAAACGCCGCGATCTACCAAGTTGCCTATCCGTTTGCCGAGGGCGAAGGCGAAATCGTCGTGGCGACAACTCGCCCGGAGACGATGTTCGGGGACGTAGCCGTAGCGGTGAACCCCAATGATGAGCGGCACAAACACCTCATCGGTAAACTCCTCCATCTTCCCTTAACCGATAAACAAATCCCGATCATCGCCGATGACTTTGTCGACATCGAGTTTGGAACGGGGTTTGTGAAGATTACCCCCGCCCATGACCCGAACGACTATGCCGCATCACTGAGACATAACCTGCCGAAGGTAAATATCCTCAACGCCGACGGTACGTTAAATGATGAAGTACCAAAGGTCTTTAGGAATCTCAAAGCCGACGTTGCTCGCACTCGCGTGGTTGAGGCGCTTAAAGAGGGCGGCTACCTTAAGAGTGAAGAGCCGTACACCCATGAAGTCGGGCACTGCTATCGCTGTCACAACGTTGTTGAACCCTACCTCTCCACGCAATGGTTTGTCCGAATGGAAGGGATGGCCAAGAAAGCCCTGAACGCCCTCTATGAGGGAAAGATCGCCTTTCACCCCAAGCACTGGGAGAACACCTATATTCACTGGCTGGAGAATATCCACGACTGGTGTATCAGTCGTCAATTGTGGTGGGGCCATCGAATCCCAGTTTGGCAGTGCGAAGGTTGTAACCACCTCATCGTCAGTCGCGAAGACCCCGTTGAGTGTCCCGAGTGTAAAGGTACCAAGCTCATCCAAGAATCGGATGTCCTTGATACGTGGTTCAGCTCTTGGCTTTGGCCGTTCTCAACCCTCGGTTGGCCGGATGAAACACCGGATTTACAGCGATTCTTCCCCACCGACAGCTTAACCACCGGATATGACATCATCTTCTTCTGGGTTGCTCGCATGATCATGGCAAGCTTGGAGTTTCTTGACGAAGTTCCCTTTAAAGATATCTACATCACCGGCTTAGTCCGCGACAAGCAAGGACGTAAGATGAGTAAGTCCTTGGGTAACGGGATCGATCCCTTGGAAGTCATCGATCTCTACGGTGCCGATGCGATGAACTTTACTCTCTCTTACATGGCAACCCAAGGCCAAGATATCCTCATCGATATGGATACGTTCCGCTTGGGCAGTCGATTTGCCAATAAGGTGTGGAACGCCGCGCGGTTTGTTCTCTTAAATATCGAAGGAGTGACCCTTAAGGATGTGGCAGAGATTAAACTCTCGACGATCGATAAGTGGATCTACCATCGCTTCAACCAAACAGTGAAGAAAGTTCACGCTTCCATGGAAAGTTTTAAGTTTAACGAAGGCAGCCAGGCGGTCTATGATTTCTTCTGGAATGACTTCTGTGACTGGTACTTGGAAGCAGCCAAAGAGGGGATGTACTCCAAGGATCAGGATCGAAAAGATCGACAGATCTCCCTTCTGTTGGATCTTCTTGAACGCTCGATGGCTTTGATGCACCCCTATCTCTCCTTCATCACCGAAGAGATCTACTCTAAACTGCCGACCAAAGAGGGGTTGTTGATCAACCACCCATACCCCGAGTTTGACCAGAGTCTTGTCTTTGAGGATGAGCACCTGATCTTCGCTCGCTTGCAGGAGGCGGTTACTTCGATCCGGGCACTGCGCAGCGACTTGCAGATCCCTCTGGATCGGAAAGTTCGGGTTGCCCTACAAAGTGATAAGACATTCATCGGCTCTTCGTTCTTCAAAGAACAGGCAGAACTCCTTGCCCAGTTCACCAATGCCTCAAGCTTTGAAGTTGACACCGCTGTCGACATCAAAAGTGCACTTCCGCTCGCCGGTAGTGGATATCAAAGTTTTGTCTTTGTCGGGGATGCAATCGACATTGAAAAAGAGTTGGTAAAGCTGGAAGGGGAGATCGCCAAGGCAACGACGAGCCTTGAGGTGACGATGAAGAAACTGAGCAATGAAGGGTTTTTAAAGAATGCTAAAGAAGAAGCGATAGCAAAGGAGCACGCAAAGCGTGCGGAGTTTGAAGAGAAGCTTCAGAAGAGTAGCGAACACATTACGTTACTGAAGACCCTTCTTTAAAAAACAAGGCGCCAAATTTGGCGCCTTACACATCTTATGTGGTCTTTTCTTCTTGGATTTCCTTTCGGCGTTCCTTGGCAAGCTTACCGATTTCGGCAAGGGCCTTGCGGGCACGAGCTGCTGCAGCTTTTACACCCTTTTTCGAGAACTTCTCATTTTCTTCCAAATAGGCCTCATACTGAGCGACGATTTGTTCGTGAATTGTCATAGAAAACTCCTTTCGGCTATGTTGCGTTATTTTACCATGGTTTATAGCTAACGCAAATATAAAAGCTGTAAATAACGCGAAATAATACGCAAAATGAGTGTTTTTGCTCATGTTTCATAAAATCATCAGAGAAAAATGAAAGAAATTGAGTGCTTTTACAGGGCTCGGCGAATGAGATAGCCGTCTTCAAGAGCTTGGTTTGTTTGTAGATAGCAGACTTTATTGTGATCACCCTGAGCTATTTCTTCCATCTCATCATTGAGCAACGTAAACCCATTCAAAGGAATATTGGGGATATTTGGACCGATAATTTCAAGAGTATGCTCTGCTCTGATTGAGTTCTTCAACTCCAAACGATAGAGGTTTTCTTCAATCTGTTCCCGAACAAACCCACAGAAGAGATAACGGCGTTGATAGGCTTTCGTGGTGATGGTACTGCCTTTGGTTGGATCGACGGGACCCGAGCCAAAGAAGAATCCAGTTGAGTATTCGCGGTGGGATACATTAAAGAGGTCTTCTCGATATTGGAGCCATTGAGGATCTTTGTCGAGCGCTTTGCGATAAGCTCGAGTAACCGCCGCCACGTAGTAGGAGCTCTTCATCCGCCCTTCGATCTTCAGCGAAGATACTCCCGCTGCGAGCAGTTCATCAAGGTGGTCGATCATGCATAGATCTTTTGACGAGAGGATCGTCGTATAGTATTCGTACTCCTCGATCGGGTAGTAGGTCCCTTCGCGCTCCTTCTCCTCCAGGGCGACTCGGTAGTTCCACCGACAGGAGTGGGAACAATCGCCGTGGTTGGCGGATCGGCCCGCCATGTGGGCACTGAGCAGACAACGACCGCTGTACGCCATGCACATCGCTCCGTGAACAAACACTTCCAGTTCAAGATCGGGGTTTCGATCCTTGATCTCTTTGATATCAGTAAGCGTAGCTTCTCGGCCAAGAATGACTCGGCTAAAACCAAGTTGATGGTAGAAGCGGGCACTTTCGCTGTTGGTACATGACGCTTGCGTGGAGAGGTGCAGCTCAACATCCGAGCCAAGATGTTTTCTCAAAAGCGGTACTACTCCAAGATCGCTGATGATAAAAGCATCAAAGGGCCACTCTTTGATCGCAGGGAGTGCTTCTTCCAAGCGATTGATTCGTCCTTGGTCAAAGAGCATGTTCAAGGTGCAGTAGAGTTTCTTGCCACTCTTTTGCTTAAGAGCAATAACTTCAGGAAGGTCGGCTTCGCTGAAGTTTCCGGCGTTTGTCCGAAGAGAGAAGGGAGAAAACCCCAAGTATGCTGCGTCGGCCCCATAGGCAAGGGCCAAGCGCAGCTTCTCGAGGTTTCCCGCCGGGCTCAAGAGTTCGACACTCAAGACAGTGCTTCCTTTACCGCCTTGGCTACCGCCTCGGCGATCGAGACAAGCTCCTCGCTGTGCGTGTGGGATAGCTCTTGTGATGAGTGCAGCGGAACAAATTTCCGTTTTGCATCATTGGGAAAGGCAAGGCTTAGTACTTCGTCGATCGTTGCAACACTGTGGAACGTAACGCCCTTCTTCACCTCCTCCTCCAACTCATCCAAGTCGCGCTTGTTGTATTGAGGGATGATGATCTCCTTGATCTTGTTCCGCTTCGCGGCCAGGATCTTCTCCTTCAACCCTCCGATCGGCATCACCTTCCCTTTGAGGGTAAGTTCGCCGGTCATGGCAAGGTTGGGGGCCATCACCTGGTTTGTGATCAGGGAGTAGAGCGCCACGGTCATCGTGATTCCTGCCGACGGTCCATCCTTCGGGGTTGCTCCCTCGGGGACGTGGAGGTGCACGTTGTTGTGGTCGAACCAAGCCGGGTCGATCCTATACTGATCGGCGTGGGCCTTAATGTAGGTATGCGCGATCGAGACCGATTCTTGCATCACATCGCCCAGTTGACCGGTGAGTTTGACCTCACCCTTACCGGGGGTGTTCTGCGCTTCGATGATCAAGGTATCGCCGCCCATACTCGTCCACGCCAAGCCAATCGCCATTCCGCTCTTATCTGCTTTGAGGATCTCATCCTCAACGAAGATCGGCTGACCAAGGTACTCAATGAGCTCATTGTCTTTGATCACTACCGGAGTGGGGAGATCAGGCTGTTCGACCAGTTTGAGGGCAACTTTCCGATTGATCTTATCCAGTGATTTTTCAAAGTTTCGCACTCCCGCTTCGCGGGCATACTCATTGGCGATCTTCCGAAGGATCGCAGGTGAGTACTTGATCTCCTTCTTTTCAAGACCATGCTTCTCCAGCGACTTGGGAACCAGGTACTTTCGTCCGATCGCTAACTTTTCATCGCTGGTGTAACCGCTTAAGTGGATGATCTCCATCCGATCCAATAGCGGTCGAGGGATCGTCTCCAAGGTATTGGCGGTGACGATGAAGAGAACCTGGCTCACATCGAAGGGAATATCCAAGTAGGTATCCCTAAATGCGGTGTTTTGCTCGGGATCAAGCACCTCCAAGAGTGCACTTGCCGGGTCTCCTTGGTAGGAGACTCCCATCTTATCGATCTCGTCGATCAAGAACACCGGGTTCTTGCTCTTGGTGATCCTCAGTCCTTGGACAATCTTTCCGGGCATCGCCCCGATATACGTTCGGCGGTGACCTTTGATCTCGCTCTCATCGTTCATCCCTCCGACGGAGAAGCGGAAGTACTCCTTCTTCAACGCCCGGGCGATTGATACACCGACGCTGGTCTTTCCGACTCCCGGCGGACCGACCAAACAGATGATCGAACCTTTGGTATCTTGTTTCTTCTTGCGCACGGCAAGGAACTCCAAGATTCGGTCCTTTACATCCTTCATCCCGTAGTGGTCTTTTTCCAAGATCTTTCGGGCGCTGTCGATCGAGAAGTTCTCCGGCTTCGGTTCCTTCCACGGCAGGTCGCTGATGATCTCAAGGTAGGTACGGGAGATCGAATACTCCGGTGAAGCACTCTCCATCATCTCAAGGCGGCCGAGTTCGCGTTCAACGGTTTCTCGGGTTTCCTCGTTTAAGGGAAGGGATTTAAACTTCTTTGTCAGGCGCTCGATCAACTCAGCTTTGGGGTTGGTGGTAAGACCAAGCTCCTGCTGAATCGATTTGAGCTCCTCGCGAAGGAAGTAATCGCGTTGGTTCTTTTCAAGCTTCTGGTTAACCCGGGCTTGGATCTTCGCCTGGACTTGGGCGATGTTTTGTTCATTTTTAATAAAGACTAACACTTTTTCAATTCGATTGCGAACAACCAACGTCTCAAGGATCTCTTGCTGCTCACCACGATCAACATTAAGGATCGAGGCGATAAAGTCAGCAAGCTTGCCCGGATGGTCGATATTGACCATGTTCAGGCGCATCTCTTCGCTGATCAATTGATTGTTCTTGGTTAAACTCTTCATCTCAGTGAGCAGAAGGCGAGTCCATGCCCTCAGCTCTTCGCGGTCATCTTCAATATCTTCGAGGTAGTTAACCTCGGCGATGATGTACTTTCCGCCCGGGTAGAACTGCTTTGTTTCAAAGCGTTTCAAAGTCGAGATGAATATGCTCATCCCCCCGTCGGGGAGTTTTATTTTTTTAACGATCTTGGCTACTGTTCCCACCGTATAGAGATCTTCGGCTCCGATCTTCTCGGTCTCGACTTCGTCTTTGACCAAAAGCAAGCCTAAGAATCCTCCGTGCTTAACCGCTTGGTTGACGATCTCGACATCACTTTTATCGGTAATCATCAACGGAGTGAATAAGCCCGGAAACACGGGGTTTCCGCTTACCGGGAGAATAAACAAATTATTGGGAAGCAGTTGCTCAATCGGCATCAGTTCCTGTTCGCTCATAGCGCCTCCAAATGATAGTACGGCGAACATAGGTGCTCGCCTGCATCAAAGGTACTCAAAGTTTTACACAAAGGAAAGCTCTTTATTTTTTGGATAACCACTTCGCTCCCAGATAGCAAAACGGTGTGTCGATGAGGGCAAAAAGGACCTTAAACAGCCAGTAGGGGATGATGAGGCTAAAGAGATAAGGAATCGTAAAGGTTGGGGTAAGCTGATAAAATGCGATAAACATAAAGATCACCGTATCGATAAACTGGCTGGTAATCGTTCCGACGTTGTTTCTCAGCCAAAGCATCTTTCCTTTGGTAAGCTCCTTTAAGGTCATGAAGATTGCCACGTCGATGTATTGGCCGATTCCAAAACTGATGAGACTTGCCAAGCTCATGCGCATGCTCATGCCAAAGATCTGCTCATACGGAAGTTGCAGATCCCACGTGGGATGGGGTTTTACCTTCACGAAGATCGCCGTAACACTCAACATGAGGGCAAGCATGATCGTGCTGAAGCGAATGAAGTGAGTGGCTTGAGCGCGCCCGCGGACCTCTCCGACGATGTCGGTGATCAAGAAGAGAACCGGCATGAAGAAGATTCCTACCGATACTCGAACCCCGAAGAGGTTGATGATCTTGCTTCCGACGGTGTTTACCAACACCATCCCGGTGATATATAGCGAAAATAAAAAGAGGTCTTTCTTTGTCCAGGTTTCCATCTCATTCCTCACTTGCCGCTGAGTCTATACAAAGTTGCAGATATGGTCAAATACGAATCCCCAAAACCACTGCTCTTGTGATAGAATACCAGACAATAAGGAATAGATTATGGAAAGCAAACTCATCGTCATCGCCATCGGCGGCAACTCGCTCATCGAAGACCCAAAGCACGTAACAATCGAAAGCCAATATGAGGCGGCACGAAAAACCGCTGCTCATATCGCCCGCTTGGTTCAAAGTGGCCACCGAGTCGTCATCGCCCACGGAAATGGACCTCAAGTGGGGTATGTCCTTCTGCGCAGCGAGATCGCAAAAGATCTTTTGCATGAAGTACCCTTGGACAGTTGTGTTGCCGATACTCAAGGAGCGATCGGGTATCAATTGCAGATGGCGCTGTATAATGAGCTTGCTCAGTTGAATGTCCACAGGCCGGTAGTTACCGTCGTAACTCAGGTCGAGGTTGCCGATGATGACCCCTCCTTCAATAAGCCCACCAAACCGATCGGTTCATTTTTAGGTGCAGAGGAAGCAGAAGCACGGAAAATGAATGACGGATGGAACGTGATGGAAGATGCCGGGCGCGGCTACCGCCGGGTAGTGCCTTCACCCAAGCCAGTGAGAATCGTCGAACTTGATTCGATTCGTTCGCTCTTGGAGAGCGGGTCGATCGTCATCGCTGCCGGCGGCGGCGGGATTCCGGTTACCAAAGATGAGAGTGGATTGCTACATGGAAAAGAGGCGGTAATCGACAAGGACTTGGCGGCGGCTCTTCTGGCAAAAGAGTTACATGCCGACTTGTTTGTCATCTCAACCGCGGTTGAGAAGGTGTTTTTGAATTGGGGAAAACCCAATCAAAAAAGCTTGGATACGATTACCGTCGAAGAAGCAAAAGAGTATATCCAAGAGGGGCACTTTGCCCCGGGGTCGATGTTACCCAAAGTCGAAGCGATCGTCGATTTTGTTGAAGTTACGAAGAACACCGGCCTGATCACCGACCCGGCAAATATTCACGGAGCCCTCTACCGGGACAAGGGGACTAAAATTGTCAACGGCTAAGAAAAAGTTTTTTCCTGATCTTAAGTCATTCATCGTTTCGACGTTTGCAGTGCTTCTCCTCCTCGGCTTTTTTGCTCTTGTTACCGATTATAACAACGTCCGGCGCCTTCACCGCTACTCCTGGGAGGCCGAAAGTCTTCGAGAGGCAACGTATTCGGTCATTGAGCAGCGAATCGGATACGCCAAGGCGTTGGTGCGGGTCATCGATCATCAGATCGATACAACTGCCGTTGAGGATGCCCTCAGTCGATACAGTAGTGAGGACCCAATCGACCAAGTGAGCCAAACATATATCGCCCTCGATGAGGCGCTTGGGACGCTTCAACGAGAGGCGGTCGAAGATGATTCATACCGGCTTTGGTCGCCGTACTTTGATCAGATCTTTATCTTAGAGTTGGAGTTGCTTGAAATCTCGGCTCTCTACCATGAACGGGCTGAGTACTTCAACAATCAAAAGCGCGGGTTTCCCGCGCTCTTGGTAGCAAAACGACATAATCTTGAAGATCTCTTACTCTTTGACTTTGGCTCCGCGTTGAAAGGTCGTCCGTGAAATGTAGATCGGCAGCAACAAAGCGATGAGCAGGTTCGCATCTTGGTAGAAGGGAGCCTTGAGGACCGTCAAACCGAGGAGAACGATCATCGCACCGATCGCTACGGGTAAAGCCTTGCACTTCTTTCGAGTTCGAAAGGCTAGGATGAAGAAGAGCGGGTTGATGAAGAGGATGTTGAGGTTCCAATAGGTAACGTTCATATTGGTTCCAAGCATCATCGCCAGCAGCAGCGTCCCTAAGAGACCAATGGCGATAAAGATCACTCCATACAGCAAGGAAGCGAGGCGAGGGCAGTAGATGCCAAGAATTAACAGAACCATCGCCGCAATCAAGCCGATAAACAAGAGGGTATCCACTCGAAGGAACTCAACGTTCCCTTCGTTGGTTACTCCCTCATAGATGACTTCGTTGTTGGCTCCGAGCGGACCGCTTTCTGAAGTAAAACCAAGAACAGCCCGATGAAGAGTTTCGGGCAAGTACATCTCATCCCACAGCGTCGTTGGGCAATCGATACGCCAGCTTTGAAGGAAGTTTAACCCAAGACCGAGGGTGGGCATGTGAGTCATGTAGGGAAATGCGGTCGAACGGAGAGACGTACCCTTCTGATTCTCCGCCCATTTTTTGAACTCACCTCCGGTTGCTTTATCTAAGATGTCGCGCACCCGCGTTGCACAGTTGT
>CAYUHP010000012.1:15941-18124 GCA_964444595.1 uncultured Sphaerochaeta sp.
AACTCACCTCCGGTTGCTTTATCTAAGATGTCGCGCACCCGCGTTGCACAGTTGTCATCGTAGAAGTGGTAGAGGTACGTTCGGCCATTTGGCCCAATCTCATGATAAAGGAAATCGATTAACGCAAACTGAGCACTCGGTGAAAGATTAAGATCGACGATTTGAACGGTTCGGCCTTCGGCGATTGAATCTTCAATCCGCCACAGCGCGTTGCTCACCGTCACTCGATAATACATCTTTCCAAAGGCAAAGTTTGGGTAAAAGTCCTTTTGCGTATCATCGAAAATACCCCAGTCATAGATGATCTGAGTGCCGTCACTTTGGGTGACGATCAAGGCGGTGTGACCAAACCATGCATACAGTTCCTCGCCCGGACCCACGGTAAGGAGTTGAACTTTCGTTTGGGAAACCCAATCCTCTTGGTTTTGAGCTAACGAGGGGCCGAAGTTTGCGTGGTAGAGCGACTCGATACTGTCATAGGGCTGCTCCATCTCATAGGGGACGACTGAGAGCGAAAAGAGGCTGAGGGAAAGCAGCAAAAGTGTAGTTGCACCAATCAATCGTTTCATGATTCGCAGTATACCAGATGAATGGTCATCTTCCAACTGGTTGATTTTTTCTTTTCCACTCTTTACCCTAAGATAATGGAGCGCAATATTTCCTCCCGTGCAATTGTATTGCACAGCCAAAAACAAAATCAGATGAACCGAAGACTTACCCTTTTATCCGTTGATTTGGGGTTGATTGAAGCGATCAGCTATGGTTCGGCAAAGTCGATGCGCGCTCCAAAAGCTGAAGTGTTTACCAATGCGACCGTCTATCTCTACTACAATCCCGTTCGGAACCATTACACCCTCAAAGATGTGGCGGTCATTGAAAGTAACGAACACCTTCGCAGTGACATTGCTCTGACCTACCGCGGGTTGTTTATGGCGGAGCTGATCATGAAAACACACGGCGGGGAGAGTGCCCTTGAATATGAGTTGATCGGCCAAGGATTAACGCTGCTTAAAAGTGCAAACCCCGATTGGGTGCTCATTCAATTCGTTCTTCGCCTTGCAGAGCTCATCGGCTTACATACCGACTATGAAAGATGCCCTGTTTGTGCCAAGGTGTACACTGCCGAAGAGGTCCTGTACTTTAATACAAACCTCTTAAGTCCTTGCTGTTCTCAGTGCGGCAGCAAGGATCTCATCTTACCGCCGGGTGCTCGGCGCTATGTAAAGCTGACTGCGACCTTGGACTATGTGGATAGTCTGAGTGTTCCCTTAAGCGAACAGGCCACAGCCCGTATTAAAGCATATGTTCTTGCGTATGCCCGGCTGTTGGCCCAAGCACCGCTAAAGACGCTCCAAAGCGGTCTTCTTTGAAGTTGATAAGGAATAGAGTATGGATGATAGAGTGTGGGTAAAAGAGCGCGTCGACGGAGAGGTGATCAAGCGACTCTTGGAGGAGTATAACCTCAGCCCCTTACAAGCAACGATTCTTGGCCGAAGAGGCTTCTCCAAAGCCAATGACGTTAAGTTTTTTTTGGAGCAGGAACTTTCCTATTTACACAACCCGTTTCTCTTTGACGAGATGGAGGATGCGGTCGACCGGATCCTCGATGCGGCAAGCGAAGGTGAGAAGGTCCGAATCTTTGGCGACCGCGATGTGGATGGAATCACCTCCACCGCCTTGCTTGTTGAAGAGTTGAGAACCCTTGGTCTTGATGTTTCCTTCTCCCTGCCGAAGGGCGATGAGCCGTACGGACTCCTTCAAAGCGGAGTGGAGGAGGCAGCAGCGGATGATGTTACCTTAATCATCACCGTAGATTGCGGAATCAGCAACGTCGAAGAGATTACCCTGGCAAATTCATTGGGGATCGATGTGATCGTCCTCGACCACCACATCGACGGCGATGAGCTGCCGCCGGCTTTGGCGATCATCAATCCAAATATGAGTGGCTCGGAGTATCCCTTCGCTCATTTGGCGGGAGTCGGAGTTGCCGCAAAGCTGATCTGGGCCCTTCGCTTTGCCCAAACGGAGTTCTATCGCCAAGAGATCATCCTCCTTCACGCCCAACCGGGCAATGACACCGTCATCATCCAGGCGATGAAGGTGAACAACTTACTCGTTACCGAACGAATCATCGAAGAGATCAACCCCGGTATCGTAACTGCCGAGCGAAGTAAAGCGCTCTC
>CAYUHP010000012.1:18224-27669 GCA_964444595.1 uncultured Sphaerochaeta sp.
TACACTCCCTCTTTGTGGCCTACGTCTTAAAGAAAACTCCCGCTCTCGATAAAGAGTATGAAAAGCTCCTTGATTTGGTTGCAATTGGGACGGTAGCGGACCTCATGGAGCTCAAAGATGAAAACGTGCTCTTGGTCAAACGAGGTTTGAATCTTCTTGCCACCTCACCGAGGCCCAGCCTTGTTCCGTTTCTCGCTTCCTTGGGCCTCTTGAATAAACGAATCTCTTCAACAGATATCTCGTGGAAACTCGCCCCACCGATTAATGCCACCGGGCGCCTCGGAACGCCAACGGTGGCGCTGAATATGCTGCTGAGCAAAGACCCGGTAGAGATTGAAGCGCTGAGTGCCGAAGTGTTGAAGATAAATACCGAACGCCAACGCCTCAGTGAAGATACATGGACAACGATTCAGCCAAAAGCCAAGGACAGTTTTGAACAGACCGGTTCGAAGATGGTCGTCGTTCACGGTGAAGCGATTGAGATGGGAATCGCCGGTTCTCTCGCTTCGCGCTTGCTCAAGGCGTTCAATGTGCCCGCTCTTGTTCTTTCTTCAAGCCATGACGGGCGGATAAAAGGTTCGATGCGGGCAAATGAAGGAACGATTCATGCCCGGGATTTCCTCCAACATTTTGATGAACTGGACTCCTATTTTATCTACTATGGCGGACACGCCAACGCCGCCGGCTTTACGATGGAGAGTGCAAAACTCGATGCGTTTATCACCACGCTATATGACTACATCGATACGATCGATTGTCTGGAAGAGACGAAGAAGGAGCTCTTTATCGATGCAACGGTCAGCGAAGATGATATGAACCCCGATTTAATCAAACTCGTTGAGTTCTTTGAACCGTACGGGGAGGGTAATCGGCCCTTGGTCTTTGAGATTCAAGGAGCGATCATCGAAGATATTCAGTATATGAACAACAACCAAGGCGGCGACCGGCATCTTAAGTTGACGATCGGCTACGGCCAGTACCGCTGGCCGGCGGTCTATTGGAGCGCCGCTTCATTGGTTGGAACGGTCTTTGAGCGCGGAAGCGCAGTCAACATCCTCTTTCGACTTGCCCGAAACTACTTTCAGGGTAATGAAAAGTTGCAACTCACGATCGTCGATCTGAAGCCTACACCAAGTCCATAGCCTTTCCGACGGTACGAAAGGCAGCAACGGCCCGCGTAATGTCAGCTTCGGTGTGAGCGGCTGAAAGTTGAACCCGAATTCGTGCTTTGCCCTTGGGAACCACCGGGTAGGAGAACCCGATCACGTAGATTCCTTCATCGAGTAAGCGCTTGGCCAGTTCAACTGCTTTTGCTTCATCATAGACCATCACCGCAACAATTGCGGTTTCGGCCGGGATTACATCGAAACCCACCTCTTTGATCAACGTTCGAAAGTGGTTGGCATTAGTCATCGTTTGAAGACGAAGATAATGTTCGTTTTCAAGGATCGATAACACCTGCAGCGTTCCGCCGCAGATCGCCGGAGCGAGGGTGTTGGAGAAGAGGTAGGGGCGGGCTCGTTGGCGGTAAAGATCGACCAACAGCTTCCTTCCGCTGATACACCCGCCGCTTGCTCCACCGCACGCTTTTCCAAAGGTGGTGGTGATCAAGTCTACTTTTCCTTCAACCCCACATAGTTCTACGGTACCTCGACCACTCTCGCCAAGGTAGCCGGTTGCGTGACTGTCATCGACGGCAACTAAGGCATCGTACTTCTCTGCCAAAGCACAGATCTCTTGAAGTTTGGCAACATCACCATCCATCGAGAAAACCCCATCAGTAACGATGAGGCGGCGGCGACTGGAAGTGCTTTCTTGGAGGCACTTCTCCAGTTCGCCCATGTCGCTGTGCTTGTAGCGAAAACGCTTAGCTTTAGAGAGACGAATTCCATCAATGATGGAAGCATGGTTTAACTCATCGCTGATGATCGCATCCTCTTCACCGAGAAGCGGTTCAAAGAGGGCGGCGTTTGCGTCATAGCAGGAGGAGAAGAGGATCGTATCTTCCGTTCTCAAGAAGGTAGAGATCGCGTTCTCAAGCTGTTTGTGGATCGTTTGCGTTCCACAGATAAAACGAACGGAAGAGAGCCCATAGCCGTAGGTATCCATCGCCTCTTGGGCAGCTTTGACGATTCGCTCATCATCGCTGAGGCCGAGGTAGTTGTTGGCACAGAAGTTAAGTACTGCTTTACCGCCCACAAGGATCTCACGGCCTTGGGAGCCTTGGATGATTCGCTCTTCTTTATAAAGACCCTCTTCTTTCAATGAGTTCAAAAATATCGTGAGTTCTTCTTCTAAGCGTTTGTTCATACTCCCTCCCGTGCTCGGATCGTGGTAATCATATCTTCAGTCATCGAAGCGAGGGTATAGCGGGGCGTAAACCCCCATTCTACCCGTGCTGCGTAATCTTCCATGTAATCGGGCCAAGAGTCGGCGATCGCTTGGCGCACCGGGTCTACTGCATAACTGATCGTAAACTCCGGGATGTGGGTTCGGATATACCCCGCCTGCTCTTCGGGGCAAAAGCTCATCGCGGCGATATTAAAGGCGTTACGGTGGCGCAAGTGAGTTGGGTCGGCTTCCATGATTTGAATCGCTGCATCAACTGCGTCGGGCATATAGATCATATCCAAGTAGGTATCCCCGCGCAAAAAGCACGTGTAGTGCTGGTTACGGATCGCTTCATAGTAGATCTCCACCGCATAGTCGGTGGTTCCGCCACCCGGGGGTGTTCCACTGCTGATAATCCCCGGAAAGCGAATGCCGCGAGTATCTACGTCATAGCGGTGGTGGTAGTAGTCACACAGCAGCTCGCCGCTGACTTTGGTGACCCCGTAGATCGAGGTGGGGCGTTGGATTGTATCCTGGGGGGTGTATTGCTTCGGAGTCGTCGGACCAAATGCTCCAATCGAAGAGGGAACAAAGAGGGCACACTTGTGCTCTCTAGCAACTTCCAGAGCAACAATGAGGCCGTTGATGTTTACGTTCCACGCTTCTAAGGGGTCTTTCTCTGCCCGGGCGGAGAGGAGGGCGGCTAAGTGGTAGATCGTATCGATCTTGTGTTTTCGAACGATCTCATTAATTTTATTTCCGTCTCGGGCGTCAAGCAGATAGAAGGGGCCTTCTTCGATCAGAGATTTATTTACGTCGTTTCGGTTATCCGCCAAGATGACGTTTTCAACTCCATAACGGCGACGACATTCCATGGCGATCTCACTGCCTAACTGTCCCAAGGAACCAATGATCAATATTCGCTTCATCTATCCTCCCATCGTCTTGTTTCTTGACAAGGAGCGAAGGTGCTCTTACAATTATTTATAAGTTTAGTATAGTGAACAAGGTTTACTATGTCAAACTTTATAAGGAGTCCACCTGTGCAAACCCCTCCAATGATCGGTAAAAATATTCAACGAATTCGCACCTCCCGCAAGCTCACCCTTAATGTCTTAAGTGAGCGCAGCGGAGTCTCCAAAGCGATGCTCAGCCAGATTGAAAGCGATAAGGTAAACCCGACCGTTGCCACGGTGTGGAAGATCGCCAAAGGACTTAATGTTGAGCTCAATGACCTTCTGGAGGGAATTGACGAACCGACTCGGATGTTTTCCTTAAACCCCGCCACCAATGACGGAACAAAGCTTGAAAAGAGAAAAGACGGAATTACGATCAAGATCCTTAGTCCGCTCTCCTCCGTGGAGGAGCTTGAGATGTATCTTCTTACCTTCGAACCCAACACAATCCTTGCCAGTGAGCCTCACATCGGCGGCAGTCAAGAGTACCTCACCGTGGTCAAAGGCTCATTAACCGTAACCGTAGGAGAAAACACCGCATCCCTCAAAGCAGGCGACTTCTTGATGTACCACTGTGACATTGAACACACGATTGCAAACACCTCAAGTAAAGAAGCAGTTGTACACATGGTGGTGCGGTTTGATTCGGAGGTTCGGTAAGCGAACGATTATCTGGTAAAAGGAAGGTATTGTTGATATAATAGGTAAAGAATTGTATTGTTTAGCTCTTAATGGTATGAGTTCCAGGGAGTCAGAATGAATTACGATCACCTTATTATTCATCAATTTGGTCCAATCAAACACATCGAACTTGAGCTTAAGCGGATAAATGTATTTTGGCGAACAGAGTTCCGGTAAAAGTACGATTGCCAAAATTCTTAGTTTTTGTAGGTGGGCTGAAAAGCAAACAATCGTATACAAGAAGAAACCAAACCTTCAAGCTTCATTTGTCCAATTCTTTCGGCTCAGTAAAGAATATTTTTCTGAAGATACTCGAATTCGCTACGAGAGTAATGCGTCGGTTATAGAAATTAACGATTCAACAGATTTTATAATTCATGTAAAGGATGAAGGTACCTTCTACAATCGAAAGCAACTCTTTATTCCCGCCGAAAGGAATTTCGTGTCAGCAATACCAAACCTTGGCCGATACAATGAAACAAATGATGTAATCATGAGCTTTGTGTACGATTGGTTTACCGCTAAAAACCAATTGGAAAAGATTCCATCAATCCTCAAGCTTGGGGTAGGGTTTCAGTATGAAAAGGAACTCGGACGCGATATGTATTGCTACACAACCAGAAAGCAATACCACTAAGCTGTGCATCCAGTGGTCTGCAATCTTTGATTCCTTTGTATGCAGTGTTTTTGAATTTCCTTACACCTGCTCATACTATCTCTTTTGATCTCTTAGAAGCCTTGCGCGTTGAAATGAGTACATCAAACGTAAAAAATTTGGATCTTCTCCTCCAAATTACCAACTTCCATTTTTCCGATTATATCATTGAAGAACCAGAACAAAACTTGTCCTCGCAAACTCAACGGGATCTTGTGTACTACCTGCTTAAGCACATGCAACATACAGAATTTGCCCATTACTTGTGCATTACAACCCATAGTCCATACGTTTTACATGCAATCAATAACTGTTTAATGGGAAGTAGGATTAAAGATGCTCAGGATATCCAGCTTGAGAACTTTCCAAGTTTCTCATCATGGATTGACTCAAAAGAAGTTGGTATTTGGCAGCTTCAAAATGGAGAGGTTGAATCTTTACAGGACGAAAAGACTGGGTTGTTGAAGCATTCGTTGCTGGGTGAGGATATGAAAGCAATCATGGATGAGTTTTACGAAATGCTCGAGTATTTTGATCATTAAGCGCTCGTAACCATAAGGAGAATTTTATTACCCGCCTTGACACGATTGGCATATTTGTTGCAATCTTTAACTTCAGACGAACCCAGTAATCGGGAAAGGTGGTGATATTTTAATGGCATACGTCCGAGTAGACGAAAACGAACCGCTCGAGAAATCAATCAAGCGATTTAAGCGCATGGTTGAGAAAGAGGGGATTATTCGTGAGTATAAACGCCGCGAATACTTTGAAAAGCCTTCCACCCTCCTGAACAGGAAAAAGAAAGCACTTGCTCGCAAGCAAATGAAAAAAGCCCGGAAGCAGTACAGCTCCAAGGGCTACTAAACAAACCTTGGTTTTATCACCGGCAGCTTCAAAAGTTGCCGGTTTTCTTATTTTTCGGTACTAAAGTTTGGGTAAATGGTAATAAGTTTACATTATTTTGAGGTTGAAACGATAAATTTTTCTCTAAAGGCTTGGAATTGAGACCCGAAATACGCTAGAATGGCAACCAATCCGGCCCCAGCCGGAAATACCCTCTAAGGAGTGTTCTCATGCTGATACTCATTTCTGACGCATTCGACGCTTCCCTGCCAAGCAGACTCGCAGTCTTTGGGGAAGTCACCACCGATCACGATCGCCTCTCCGAGGCGAATGTTGTCTTGGTTCGGTCTAAAACGAAGTGTACCAAAGAGTACATCGACCAAGCCCCAAACTTGAAGGTGATCATTCGCGGCGGCGTTGGTGTGGATAACATCGATACCGAATATGCACTCAGTAAGGGTATTGTGGTTCGAAACACTCCCACAGCTTCTTCGATCGCCGTAGCTGAGTTAACGATGGCGTTGATGATCAGCGTCCCCAGTAACCTGATTGAATATCATCAAGGGATGAAAGAGGGCAATTGGCTTAAGAACATCAAA
This sequence comes from uncultured Sphaerochaeta sp., assembly GCA_964444595.1. Classification (GTDB taxonomy): domain Bacteria; phylum Spirochaetota; class Spirochaetia; order Sphaerochaetales; family Sphaerochaetaceae; genus Sphaerochaeta. The sequence goes on from CAYUHP010000012.1 coordinate 24,290, forward strand.
CGCACCGAGTTGTACGGCAAAACCCTCTGCTTGCTCGGTATGGGAAACATTGCTTGCAAAGTGGCCGAACGGGCTCAAGCATTTGGGATGAATGTCGTAGCGTTTGATAAGTACGTTACCACCCATCCCTTTGCCAAGATGCTCCCCAGTGCTGAAACTGCGGTTGAGAACGCCGACTATATCTCCTTACACTTACCGTTAACAAGTGAGACCAACAACCTCGTTAATGAAGAGCTACTCAGTCACTGTAAAAAGAAACCGGTGATCATCAATACCGGTCGGGCTCTTTGTGTGGATGCCGAATATATGGCCAAAGCACTCAGTGGCGGCTCGGTTACATGGTACTGCACCGATGTGTACCCAAATGATCCGCCAAAGAGCGACTATCCGCTTCTTGGTTGTGAACGAGTTACCTTTACTCCCCACGTCGGAGCAAACAGTGTGGAAAACCTTGGACGAATTGGCCAAGAAACATTTGAAATCATTAAGGAATTGCTTGAGGGAGGAATCATCTGATGCAGCGCAAGAAAAACTTTTTTGCCGGACCGAGCGTACTGCCACTGGCGGTATTACAACAACTCCAAGAACAGTTGGTGGACTATCAAGGCAATGGCCTGTCGATGCTCGAGACCAGCCACCGTGGCGGTATGTTTGAAGATATGTACGATGAAACCCTCGCCCTCTTTAAAGGTCTGTTGGGTGTTGGCGATGAGTGGGAAATGTTCTTCCTTGGCGGCGGAGCGACGCTTCAGTTCTCGATGTTGCCGATGAACTTTCTCCCTCAAGGCGGAAAAGCAGGCTACATCAACAGCGGAGCCTGGTCCGATAAAGCGATTAAAGATGGAAAAAAGCTTGGCACCGTCGAAGTGCTTTGGGATGGAAAAGAGGAAAACTACGCCACCTTGCCCAATGTTGATGAGCTTACGATCGACCAAGATTTGAGCTACCTCTATCTTTGCTCCAATGAAACAATCGGAGGGATTCAGTATAAGAGCTTCCCAAAGACCGGCTCGGTCCCCCTTGTGGCGGATATGTCGAGTGATATCTTCAGTCGCCCGATCGACGCCGAGCAGTTTGGAATGATCTTCGGCGGAGTGCAAAAAAACCTGGGACCGGCCGGAGCAACATTCGTTCTCTTTAGGAAAGATCTGCTCTTAAAGCAGAATCCAAATCTTCCCTCCTACCTTGATTACGCCGTCCACGCAAAAAACAAGGGGTTGGCGAATACTCCGCCGGTGTTTTCAATCTGGGCAGTGAAGCTTGTACTACAGTGGATCGAAGCCAATGGGGGATTGCTTGGCATGGAGAAGCGCGCCAATGAAAAGAGTGCCTTGATCTATGACGTAATCGACGGAACATCGTTCTATCGAAGCCCCGTCGATCCCGCCTACCGCTCGCCGATGAATGTGGTCTTCCGCCTTCCCAGTGAAGAGCTTGAACAACTCTTTATCAGTGAATCGAAGAAAGAAGGGATGCTTGGCCTCAAAGGCCACCGCTCCGTAGGGGGCTTGCGTGCAAGCCTGTATAACTCCCTCGAACCCGCCGCCGTTGAAGCACTCGCTCAATTTATGCGGCAGTTCGAAGCTCAGCATGGATAAGCGTATGAAAGTAAAAATGGATGAGACCAATAAGGCTATTCTTCGACAGCTCGCTGATGGGCGCAAGCCGTTCAGTGCGATCGCCGATGAGTTGAATATCACAGAGAATACTGTTCGGTCACGGGTTAACAAACTCATTGACGAAGAGGTACTACAAATCTCTGGCCTCATTCGTGCCGAGATGGTTCCCGGCCTTCAGGTGGTGTTTATGGGAGTAAAACTCTCAACACTCGATTTGGAGCGAAAAGCCAAGGAATTTTCCACCCTCCGAGGAGTCATCTCCTCGGTGGTGGTAACCGGCCGGTATGACCTCATCGTCCAACTCGTTCTCAGTGAAGAGGAGGAGTTAAGTTTACTTGACTTCTTTAAGGAAGAACTTTCGAAGATGAGTGAAGTCCTTGAAGTTGAGACCTTTGTCGTCTACCAGTCGGAAAACTATCGGATTCCTTTCGTTCTCTAAAAGAAACCGGGTAGAGGAAACGGGGCAGGTATGCTATACTTGCCTCGTCTTGCTGTAATGAACAACGTTTAGATTGAGGAGATACAAACCGATGGCAGATTTGTCCAGTACCTATCTGGGATTACCAATTAAAAACCCCCTTGTTGCGGCTTCAAGCCCGTTGACCGCATCCTTAGATTCCTTGAAAAAGTTAGAAGATGCCGGCCTTGGAGCGGTTGTCCTGAAGTCCATTTTTGAGGAACAGATCGAGCTTGATGGTCTTGATGCGCTGAAAGAAGCTGAAGGATACCTTGGGCATACGGATGGGTATGAGTTTGTAAAAGCAACTTCGATGGAGCAACAAATCGATGCGTACTTAGAACTGCTTGAAGGTGCAAAGAAGAGTCTTTCGATTCCGGTTATCGCCTCGATTAACTGCTATCAAGACGGAACGTGGTTGGAGTATGCCAAGCGTTTCATCAATCTCGGAGCTGATGCGATCGAACTGAACTATTACGTAGTCGGTGCCGATCTTGAAAAAGAGGGCAGTGCGATGGAGAAGGAGTTTCTCCACTTGGTTAAGTCCGCTCGAAAAGCAATCGATGTTCCGCTGAGTTTGAAGATTGGAAGTGCCTACTCCTCCTTGGCCAATATGCTGCGCCGCTTTGATGAAGAGGAAGTTGATGGGGTAGTGTTGTTTAATCGGTTCTACAGCCCCGATATCGACATTGAGCGAATGAAGATGACTCAAGCTCAGATGGTCAGCAGCAAAGATGAGTACGCCCTCGCCCTGCGCTGGGTCGCTCTGATGAGCGAAGAAGTTCGCTATGATCTGATCGGAGCAACGGGGATCCACAGTGCTCGCAGCGCGATTAAGCTGCTGCTTGCCGGCGCTAAAGCAGTTCAACTCTGCTCGGTTCTCTTGAAGGAAGGATTAGCAAGTGCTTCAAAGATGCTCAATGAGATCGACACTTGGATGGAGAAGCACGAATTTGAAGATCTTGAAAGTTTCCGGGGCAAACTCGCCAAAGAATACAAGGCGGATGGAGCACTCTGGACGCGAGTTCAATACCTCAAAACGATGCTTGAATCCCAAAGGATGTAACTATGGATATCAACTGCTATCGTGATATCGCTCCCTACCGTGGCCAGGACCTTCTGGATGCGGTAGGTCGAGTAAAGGCTCATGAAAAGGCAATTGCTCACTTTCTTGCCATGCTTGATCCGCCGAGGACCAACGATGAACGCCTTGCCCTGCAGGAGTTGGTAAAGTACATCATCTCGCTTTTGGATAAGGTCACAACCTATGAGGAGTTTCAGCGAAACGTCACTGCCGGAGTGTT
>CAYUHP010000012.1:27769-31318 GCA_964444595.1 uncultured Sphaerochaeta sp.
TCGTTACGCCTTTCGGCGTACTTCGTTGAGCTGATCAGTGAGATGAACCAGTCGATCTGGGTTGCACAAAAAAGTGGCCGATCGAAAGATGGAATCGATGTAACAACACCCGCGATCATAAAAATGCTCCACCTCTCGCAAAAAAAGAAGGGCGTGAGCTTTAGTGAAGTAATCAGCAAGTCACACATCGTCCCCGTGGCGGTGAGCTATGAGTATGACCCCTTGGATGTAAACAAGGCAGGAGAAGTGCTCAGTCGCAAGAGTGACAAACGTCAGTATGAAGATGTGATTTCGATGAACAAAGGCCTCAAAGGGTTTAAAGGTCGAGTCCACGTCAGTTTCGGAACCCCACTGACCGATCGATTGTATAGCTCCCCCGAAGAGGTAGCCAACGAGATCGATCGACAGATTCACCTCAACTACAAACTTTGGCCGACAAACTATTTTGCTTATGATTTTGTGAACGAGACGACTACATTTGCCGACCACTATAAAGACTTCGACCACGAAACGTTCTTAAATCGGTTCAAATTCCGCCGAGAGGAGGTACGAGACTTTGCCCTTAACGCATACGCAAACCCAGTTAGGTCATTCCTGGCGCAACAGGAAAATTCAACATAACGTTTTCTTTCCCTTCCTTATCATCCTTCTCGTTGTAGCTCTTAGTGGGTGTAACCAGGAGGAGTTTGATGTCCTCAACGTCGAGTCCGCCTTGTCTGCCCTCTATTTTCTTCCCGAAGATGAGCACGCCTCGATTCTCACCCTCCACTTTGAAGTGACCAGTGACGACTCAGTGTTAGAGGTCCAAATTGCCACACCGGATAAAAACTCGAGGTGGGTAGTATCGGCAAAACGCGGTGAGGACGGCCGTTTCACCGTTGGCCCGCTCTCAATGGGTAAGGGCAATACGTTAGTCACGGGAATGTACTCAATGGTAATCCTCAATGAGAAGGGGAAAACAATCGATCATAGCTTCAGTGTTCAGCCGCCTTCGACGAGCGTCGATCCTTATCAGTGGGGCTCATACGAGGAGAGTGAGCGAGTATTAACGCTGAATCGAACGGCAGTTCTTCAGGTAGGTAATGAGCATATCGACCTTGCGGCCGATAAACCGTTTGTGATTGATCCAGAGTATGACGAGTTCTACCTCTCGTTTGCCAACGGCAGTACGATCGTTCGCGTTACGCTTTAAGTTCGGCCAACTGATCGCTTGAGGTCTTCCTTGTTCAGCCGAATGACAAACGTTCGCCCATGAGGGCAAATCGGCTCTTCCAAAGCAAAGACTTTCTTCAAAAGCTCCTTGGCTGCGCCGCTGTCGACTCGATCGCCCGCCTTGATCGCCGCATGGCATGCCACAACAGCATACAAGCCTTTATCGATCTCACTGGGTTCACCTTGCATCTCCTGTAAGAAGGTGATGACCTCACCTTCGATCGAGCGATAGAGAGCCGGGACGCCAAGAAGCTCCCACATAAGATCATCGACTCGCTTAAGTTTAATTCCAAGATTTACGTACCTGTCTTGGTTTGCTTGAAGGTACTCATCGATCGAGCGTTCGACCTCAAAGGCGATCGGGATCATAAGGTTTTGAATCGGTTGTTTGGAGCGAACTTGGTCGTAGAGGATTCGTTCATGAGCAGCGTGTTGGTCAACCAGAAAAAGATCATCGCCCTTTTGAGCAATGAGGAAAAGATTGAAGCTTTGGCCCAAGTAGGTAAACTCCTCTTCACTCATCTGGAGAGTCCAAATATCTTCGCTATCATTGCTTCGCGATGCTTCAAACTTCGGTTCGCTCAGTGCCTCCTTGGCTTTGGCAAACCAGGTGGGATCGATCGTCTCCTTCGGTGTGTAGGTAAATGTTCGCTCCCCAACCGAAGAACTTCCCCCAGAGGGAGGCTGTTGACTAAAGAGGGTGGGTGCGGGGGCCTCTTCGCGCTCTACAAGGCGCGGAATGGGCCGACCCACTTGAGAGGAGACCATCTTCACCACTTGGTGGTGAATCTCCGCTTTGTTTCGCAGGCGAACCTCGCGCTTGGTCGGGTGGATATTAAAGTCCACCAAGGTGGGATCGATCGTGATGAAGAGGTAGCAATAGGGAAAGGAGCCACCGGGCAGTAAGTCGGAGTAGCCGTAGGTTACTGCTTGAACAAGGGCGTATTCATCCACCGGACGCTTGTTTACAAAGATCTTGATGTGCGAGCGATCACTTCGCCAAAGAGCAGCTGAGGAGGCCACAGCATACAAGCTGAAGCGCCCGCTCTCATCAGCGAGTTCAAGCAACTCCTCTTTTGGAATCTGTTGGTTCGTAGAGAGAACCGCCGCAACTCGGTCTTTAGCCGAGGATGAGGAAAGATCGACCCGGTTTTTGCCGCTGACGATCAGTTTAAAGGAGACATTGGGGTAGGCAAGCGCTTTCTCCAGCAAGACCGTTCGAACCATCGTTGCTTCGGTTGCCGGTCGTTTGAGAAATTGCCTTCGAGCCGGTAGTTCTCCAAAGAGGTTTTTGACCACTACCAACGTCCCGTTGGTTGTGGTGGAAGGGGCGATCTCACTTCGTTTTCCATTGTCGATCGTAATCTCAAAGCCCCGCGAAGCGATCGTGATCGAGCTGACCGCGGCAATCGAGTAGAGGGCTTCGCCACGGAAGCCCATGCTGGTGATGTGAAAGAGATCATCTAAGTTCTTTATCTTACTTGTTGCATGGCTTTCGCCGAGAAGAGGAAGATCATCCTTTTCGATCCCTGATCCATTATCTAGAACCCGGATCTCATCGATTCCTCCCTCTTCAAGGGAAACGGTAATCGCAGTTGAGCCGGCATCTAAGCTGTTATCCAACAGCTCCCGAATTACCGATGCCGGCCGTTCGATAACCTCGCCGGCAGCTATTCGTTGAGCTACCAGCGGATCTAAGCGAGCGATAGCCATCCTAGAGCGTATCCTCAAAGCGGACCGTTACCCCGACATCCACGGTGGGCTTCTGTCCATTAATAAGGGCGATGGGGAGGTTCAAACGAGCGCTGAAGGTCAAGAACTTGTAGGTGTAGGCCGCTTCAACGAAGGAGGAGGTCCAAGGGCTGATGAAGATTGTTTTGAATGAATCGCCGTCGATGACACCCTTGATTGCATCAACCAATCCAACTTGATTGATCCCCAAGCCAAGTTGAATAATATCTCCGTCATAGCTGAAGCCAACTTGGCTGAAGTCGGCACTGCGAGTCTCACCTTCAATGGTGGCAAGCGTAAACTCCTTGGTGAACGGGAAGTTGAGGATCAAGTTAGCTGAAAGTTTCTCACTTTTCCACGTACCCGAAGCGTAGAGATCAAAGAGTCCATCGTGTTCGATCTTCTCATGGGCTTCGGCGATTGAGTTAAAGAGCATCAGGTGGTTCTTGCCCCCCGCTAAGGAAGCCATGATTTGAGCGTTGAACGGGTCATGATCGATACTCAAGCCGATGCCGAGCTGATGGTTGGGGAAGAAGTAGGTCGTGTTTAAATCAAAGAACTGATCAACTTCGACCTCGGGGTAGACCGGCAGGTAGCTGCTCATCA
>CAYUHP010000013.1:0-29602 GCA_964444595.1 uncultured Sphaerochaeta sp.
CCCTTGTGGGCTGCCACCCTTGGGCGCCTCTGCTTGCCCTTGATATGCCTTAATCCCTTGGCAGGCAAGTCCTTGATGGCAAACCCATAGTCGTCCAGGTAGCCTTGGTAGATGTAGCTGTACAGTGTCTTGGTGCAGATGCGAGTACAGAAGGAAGGCCAGCCATGCCGGTCCAGATACATGATGATGGCATCTGGAGACCAATCGTTCTCTTTTAGCATCTCAGCCATGAACTGAAGCTGCTTCCTGTTGCCGCCGATCTTCTCGGCAGGCCCCTTGGCAGTGCCGTTCTCATCAGCACGATCCTGGGCAAAGTCTGCATTGTATACCAAAACCTCTGATAGGTCAGACCTTGTATGCCAGACCGCCCCCCTTTTCTTTTCCCGGTAGATAGTCCTTTGGCTTCGCCCCAGTATCACAGAGATTTGCTTTACTGTTGTTTTCTGCTGCAGTAATTTCTGGATGGTGAACCTCTCCTCATGTCTAAGATATGGCCTATTTCGCCTATTTCCACTACTATTAGTTATGTCCATGCATACTCTCCTTTGTTAAGTTGTAGTAACTCAATCATAGCAGAGATCTTGCATGGGCACATTTATGCCCTTTTTAGCTCCTCCCAAGCTCTAAAGCTGGGTATTTCCCAAGGTTTAGGCTCTTCGCCTAAACCTTCTAAGACACTGTCAGTTCATATTACAACCGGGCGGACCTTAATAATATACCAAATGTTGTTGACAGCATAACAATTCCATGAGAAGCTTAAAAAAAAGGAGGCCAATATGAAACAAAAGGCATATTTTTCCTGGTTTTTAATTTTGGTTTTAGGAATGGTTCTTGTATCCCCTCTGACAGCGGCGGGATCCAAGGATCAGGCAAAAAAAGGCCAATTCCAAGAAGAGGTTTATTGGACTGTAGAGGGATATGATTATGATCAACTCGTTGCTGCAGCTCAAGCTGAAGGCTCATTAGTAGCAAGATGGCAATCTGGGCGAGCACCTCAAGCAGCTGAGGTGTTTGAAAAAAAATACGGTATTAAAACTGTAGCTAGCCCAAGATTTGACGATTCCGAGAATATCGAAAGGTTGCGAAGAGAAGTTCAAGCAAAAAATATTCAGGTCGATATCTTGGGGATGGATGATGGTGCAATTATCATGTCTGAATTCATTCCAGAAGGGATTGCTGTCTCGTGGACACCGCCTGATTTAGCCCAGTATATAGATAAAGCTGAACAATATCCTCAAGTGGTTTACTGGCAACCATGTGTAATTGGATATAATTCTGCTGTCTATTCCGAATCTCCTATTAAAAATTTATGGGAACTTACGGAAGAACAATGGCGTGGTCGGTTTGTGACTTGTGACCCACAAATCCAACCGTACATGTGGCATTTTTTTGCTGCGGCGATTGACCACGACAAAGAATTTTCTGATGCATATGAACAACGTTATGGGCAAAAATTAGTAACGGGTTACGACAGCGCAGGTTGGGAATGGGTAGCAAGACTTTTTGCAAATAATCCTATAGCAGTTGAGCATGACACTGAAGTTGCAAAAGCAATCGGATCTCCAGGCCAAACCAATCCTCCTATTGGTATCCATACTTTGACACGCTTTAGAGATGCTAAAGAACAGCACCTCAATTTAGGATTTGACCCAAACGTCATACCAGCTGTTGGATTCGCAATGCCAACCTATATGATCATCCCTGTCGATGCACCACATCCTAATGCTGCACGACTTTGGGCACGATTCCTTCTCACTGAAGAAGGGAGCTTCCCATGGACAGATGTAGTTGGAGGCTTTTCCCCTAACCAAACAATTATTGCTAGTAGTGACAATCCCATTACGAAATGGAGTGAATGGTTAGACATATTGATGACCTTTGATCCCCTGCAATCGGCAGCAGTTAGAAGAGACCTCATTGATATGTGGCTTATGTCTCAAAAACAATAACAGTTAAAATTTCATCTTTTCTTCAGGAGGATTGAGTTTAAACTCATCCTCCTGAGTACGAGCTAATTAAGGGAGAGGCAAGTGAAAACTCGAATCAAAGATCTCTTTAGAACAATTCATAATTTAAACAACTTGCAAACATTAGGGAAAAAACGGTTTTTCAACCCAACCGTAGCCCTTGGTTTTGTTTTAGCAATCATCCTTTCGTACTTAATTGCCATTCCGGTTATCATGCTAATAACTGAAGCAGTCCAAGTCCATTCGATTGACGCTGTGTATTTTGGCAAGAAAAAAGGTTCTTTCACACTACAATATTTTCAACGGGCCCTCTCATCTAAGGTTGCGTCTGTGCTTTTTTTAAATCCTTTGGCAAACACTCTATTGATAGCAACTCTTGTTACTTTAGGTACAACCTTTGTTGGTTATATATTAGCTTGGACTCTCACTCGAACTGATATAAGGTTAAAACGGATCTATTCAACTTTAGCAATCATACCATTTATGCTGCCTTCATGGAGTTATGCCGCAGCTTGGATAACACTATTCAAAAACAGAAGGCAAGCAGGAGCCCCAGGAATTCTAGAGGTTTTAGGATTTACAATCCCTGATTCAATTGCTTATGGTGCGTTTCCAATTATTGTTTGTTTGATCATGCACTTCTTTCCCCTTTCCTTTCTTATGTTCGGCAATGCGTTTCAAAAAATTGATAGCCAGATGGAAGAATCTGCACAGATTTTAGGCGCCTCAAAAAAACAAATAGCATTCCATGTCTTACTACCTGTCATGAAGCCTGCAATTATGTCATCAATCCTCTTAACTTTTGCACGAGCCGTTGGCACATTTGGGACGCCTTACACACTTGGACGTCCTGTTAGATTCAATACACTTTCGACTTCTTTATATTTTACTCATCAGTCAAGTGAACCTGGAGTAATGTCGGTGATTGCTTTGGCAATGTTAATTATTGGTGCACTTTTAGTTGCTTTAGATGCTTATACTCTTAGAGAATATAAACGATATGTGACAATGGGAGGGAAAGGACAAATGTCTCGCCCATATACACTTGGAAAGGCACAGTTTAGTTTTAATTTCCTAGTTGGGTTGTTCCTCGTTGTTGTAATTGTGGTTCCACTTGGAGTGTTATTTCTATCTACAATAATGGTTACTCCAGGTTGGTTTGTAAAAGATAACTTTACCACTCAGTTCTGGTTTGCAAAAGAAACAAAAGTTCGTGAAGCTGTATCTGGGTTGTTACGTGATCCAAAACTACTACAAGTAGCGTGGACGAGTGTTAAGGTATCGGCAATTGGGGCAATAATTTGTGGCATACTGGGAACCCTAGTAGGTTATGCTGTTGTTAGATTGCAAGATAGTCGTTTAAGCAAATACTTAAGACAAATATCTTTTTTACCATATTTAGTTCCTGGCATTGGTTTTGGTGCAGCATTTTTAGTCCTATTTGCTACCGGAAGAGGACCAATTCCTGCCTTATATGGAACACTTTTATTAATGATTCTAGCAATGAGCGTGATGTATTTGCCACTGACAAGCCGTTCAAGCATTACCTCCATGGCTCAAATGGGACCTGAACCCGAAGAAGCAGCAATGATATTAGGAGCCGGTTGGAAAACAAGAATTTTCAAAATTGTAATTCCAATCCAAAAACGTTCTTTATTTAGCGGAATGCTTTTAGCATTTATTCAGGGAATGAAAGAATTAAGCCTTGTCATTATGCTTGCTGTACCTGGCCTAGAGGTGCTTACAACCCTATCTATACGATATACGGACAACGCTTTGATGCAAATGTCTAATGGTGTAATTTTGATTATTGCATTCATTACATTTTTACTCACTGCTATTTCTCAAAAATTAACAAAAACTAATCTCGCACAAGGATTTGGCGGTTAATACCAAAAATATGAAAAGAGGAAAATTATGATAGATATAAAACTTGAAAACGTTGTAAAAAGATACACTAGCGAAATTGCGGCTGTAGATAATCTCTCCTTAAACCTTGAACCTGGAAGTTTTGTATGCTTACTCGGTCCTTCAGGTTGCGGAAAGACGACTACATTAAGGATGATATCAGGTTTAGAACGAGCTAATGAGGGAGTTATAACGATAGGTGGGAAGGTCTTCGATTCTCCTAAGGACAACGTTTTTATACGACCAGAAGAGCGTCAGATGGGACTAGTCTTTCAAAGTTATGCTCTCTGGCCACACATGACAGTGGCTGAAAATGTTGATTTTGGCCTTAAAATTAAAAAAATCCCTAAAACCGAACGTGAACCTATAGTGGATAAGTCTCTCGACTTACTTCAAATGGGTGCGTATAAGAAAAGGTACCCATCAGAACTCAGTGGAGGACAACAGCAGCGAGTAGCATTGGCCCGTATGTTAGCAGTACAACCAGAAATTCTTCTACTTGATGAGCCTTTATCAAATCTTGACGCGGCCTTGCGACTGGAGATGCGCTCTGAGCTAAAATCTTTACACGAACGTTTAGGTAGCACAATTATTTTTGTTACTCATGACCAACTAGAAGCCATGAGTTTAGCGAGTCATGTTGCCGTCATGAAAGATGGAAAACTTGAGCAATTTGCTGATCCTATGACTATTTATGAGAAACCAGCAACTGCCTTTGTTGCCAAATTTGTGGGAAATCCCCCTATGAATATGGTTACATTTGAAAATACCCTTAACCCAAACTGGAAAGAGAAATTTAGGACTCACGTAAAAACTTACCACAAGCTCAAAAATGAAGCTCAGCCAATTGCAACAATAGGTTTTAGAGCAGAATCCATTACTCTTTATCCTACTCACTCTGAGATGGAACTAAATAAAAACCAGGCTTCGATTCACGGCTTTGTTAAAGCAGTATTACCCACTGGTCCTGAACAAGTTGTAAGCATAACTGTTGAAGATGAAGAATTCTATGCAGTAACACCTCCTTCAAGTTTATTTGAAAACGGGACTCCAATCCAAATGATTATTGATTTGAAAATGACCCATATGTTTAATTCTGCCGGTTTGAGAATGTAATAGTTAGTTGTAAGTAACAGGAGCCATAATCATGAATGAAATTTCTGCTATTCAGGAAGCATTAAAATCTGTGTCACCTTATGTAAATGAGCAGTACCAAAATAGAGACAACTTGATAGTGTCAACTAAAACTAATCCTACAGACTTCCTTACGGAAGTTGACATAAACGTTCAGAAAGAAATTGTGATGTTGATAAAATCCTACTTCCCTAATGATACAATCATCGCGGAAGAGTCTGGATTAGACTTATTTAACGGTATTATACCAAACCGATGCTGGATGGTAGATCCGATTGATGGAACACAAAACTTTCTTAGGGGACGTTTTCCAGAATTTGGTATTAGTATCGGATTTCTCATAAATGGTAATTCTGTTGCTGGAGGCGTCTTACTACCTATTACACAAGATCTATTTTTAGCTGAACAGGGTTCTGGAGCATTTTTAAATGATAAAAAGATCCAAGTTTCATCCACAGCGATGCTGGAAGAAGCTCGAATAGATATTGATTTTGGAGCAAAAAGTACTCGTAACAATTACATTCGTCATGTAGAACGCCTTTTAAGCTATACAGGCCAGATTCGATCATATGGATGCTCAATCATGGGCTTTTGCCAAGTTGCCGAAGGACAACAAGATGTCTACATCCCATTCAATGTTAAACCATGGGATGTGGCAGCTGGAATTTTACTAGTTCAAGAAGCTGGCGGAAAAGTTTCGTCCTTTAATAATGAACCGACTACACCATTCCAATCAGATAGAATTGGAATTGTCTCGAATACAAGCATTCATCAGTCGTGTGTGCAACTCTTGAGAGATTTATAACATATAACAAAACCTTCAATATTGAAACCACAAGCTCAAATTAAAGCATCGGAGCGGCGATTTTTAGGATCATTCCTCCGAACCTGCGGTACCAGGGTCGACTCTTCAAAAATTCGGTAGTCATCGGCTTGCTCAAGGCGATTGTTTTTTTAATATCTTCGCTCACTCGGATAATGGCCGATGATCCATAGAGCACAATTGCATTTTCGAAGTGCAAATAGAAGGAGCGATAGTCCATGTTAATCGTACCGATAATTGCCACGTGGTCGTCACTTACGAACATTTTGGCGTGGATGAAGCCGGGGGTATACTCATAGATCTTTACCCCGGCAGCCAACAGCTGATAGTAATTTGCTCGGGTGACGGAAAACACATACCACTTATCGGGGATGTGGGGTGTAACGATCCGCACATCCACTCCGCTTTGGGCAGCGATCTTCAAAGCGGTAAGCATCTCATTATCCAACACCAGGTAAGGAGTCGTAATATAGACATACTTCTTTGCCATGTTGATGATCTGGATGTAGGCATTTTCTGCAACATTATCATTATCCAATGGATTATCACCGAACGCTTGGACAAAGCCATCTGTCTTTGCCGCTACTGTTGGCCGATAGTGAGCGAACTGTTCGGTAACGCCCGTGGAGAAGGACCAAAGCTGAAGGAACATCTGCGTCAGTGACCACACCGCATCGCCTTTAATCTTCACAGCCGTGTCTTTCCAGTGCCCATACTTGATCTTCCGGTTGATATATTCATCGGCGATGTTCATTCCGCCGGTGTAACCGATGTTTCCATCGATGACGATGACTTTTCGGTGATCGCGGCTGTTGAGTCGGCTGTTAAGATGAGCTCTCAGCGGGTTAAAGGCAACGACCTCTAAGCCAAGGCCGCGTAGAATTCGGTCATAGTGGCTGGGGGTCGTGAAGATCGAACCCACATCATCGTACATCAGACACACCCGCACGCCCCGCTTTCTTCGCTCAAGAAGCACCGAGAGCAAAAGGTCCCACATCTCGCCTTCGGCGATGATGAAGAACTCCAAGAAAATGAAGTGTTTTGCCTTTTGGAGTTCCATAACTACATCTTCAAACCACTCCTCCCCGCTGGCAAAGTAATCGACTTGGGTGTTGACGTGGACCTGATCACCACTGATCGAGGAGATATACTGAGCTTGGCGAGCGAGCGAAGGCGAATAGGACTCCAAGGCTCGGATTGGGCGAAGGTTACTGAACAGACCATCCTCCATCCCCTCGATATAGGAGGCGTTCAATTGATCGAGCCGGAGGCGGAGGCGCCGATTCAGTTTATGGGTCCCAAACAGGATGTAGAACAACCCCCCGTAGATCGGGATGACGATAAACAGAAACATCCACCCAATCTTATACGCCGGGTTTAAATCACGGGTGATAACAAACAAGCTCATCACCACACTGAGGGCTGAAAGCAGTTGGATCCACAACCCGTAGGATTGGGCATAAAAACCGACGAGGATAAAAAAGGCGATCTGGATGGAGATTAAGAGAAACGAGATAAAGAGGCGACTGGTAAGAAACTTTACTATTTTTCTCATCACGACCTCCGATTGTAACTATATCACGCTAGGGACGAATGCTGAACTCACATCCGCAATAATGCTGGCGATAGAGCCCATATTCCTTACTGAGGGCGTTGGACCGATCAAAGCCCCCCTGCTTCTTAAAGTTGAGTGCTTCAAAGCGCTCATACTGCTCTCCGACCTCAAAGATCGTGGCGGAGTTCTTAAAGCGACTGACGCTCAGCGTCGTGGTGAAGTGCTCAAAGCCCAATTCAACCGCTTTGGCGTTTGCTTGGGCCAGGTTATAGGCAAAACACTTCCGACAGCGGCCACCCCCCTCTCGCTCACCTTCCAATCCCTTCATCGCTGTAAGCCACGAAGCGTGATCATAGATCTCCTTGATCACTTCAAGGTGATAGATCTTGGCAACTTTCATCAACTCATCAAAGCGCTTTTCAGCCTCTTCGAAGGGGAAGATGTTTGAGTTTGAGAAGTAGAGAACCGGGTTCCATCCCTCGGCGAGCATCCGCTCGATGCTGGCCGTACTGCACGGTCCGCAGCAGGCATGGACTAATATATCACGTCTTTCCATCTCACCCATCGTAAAACATCGCCCCTTCGAAGGGCAAGAGCAGTGCTTGTCTCACCCCTTTCGTTCAGGTAAAGTAAGAAAGAGTGGAGACCCTGTTATGAAGATTAAAAACCTTGGCTTGTACATATCAATCGCATTTACCGTTCTCATCATTGCGCTACCGATCGGACGAGTTTCAAAACTCATTATTCTCTTTGGATCGGTGATCGGCCTGCTCTTCTACCGCCGAGGGATCCTCTATTTTGGCAAGGCAAACAAGAAACTCCAAAGTGGAGCACTCGAGGAGGCGTGGCCGCTTTATCGAAAAGCATTGAAAGCGGGAGTTGCGATCAATCTTCAAATCAATATCGCCAGCATGTTCATCCAGCGCGGGGACGTCGCTGAAGGTAAGGCACTTCTTGAATCCTATCAACAGTTGAATAAGGGCCGCACCAAGGAGCTTGATGCAGTTGTTCAAATTCTCCTATCGATGGTCTATTGGATCGAAGGCGATACTAAGCAAGCCCTTCAAACGGTTCGTGCTGTCCACGAGGCTGGATTTAGGGATAGTAACCTCTTGGTGAACTACACCACCTTTGCCCTGATGGAGCGCCAGTGGAAGGAAGCAGAGAAACTCCTTGAAGAGGCGGATGAGCAGAAGATCCTCAGCCCGGGTCTTACCGATAACCGCGCCTGGCTTGCGATCAGCAAGAACGAGTGGAGTGAAGCGGAGGAGATCCTTGTTGAGTTAATCACTCGGGGCCCCCGATTTGCTGAACCCTACCTTCACTTGGCTCAAGTGAAGATCCGCTGGGGTCTCGTTGGTGAAGCAATTGAGTTGCTCAAAGAGAGTCTTACCAAACCCTTTATCAACACCTCGGGAGTGAAAGAGACCTATCTTCAAGAACTGCTGGATAGTCTCAGCAACCCCGAAACCCGGCTCAAGACCGCAACCGAGATCGATCAAGATCGCCTCGCCGTTGCCGCCGGCGAGAGTCGAAAGAGGATCGATCAAGAGTTTGAAGTCGAAGACGGAGAAGTTCTCACCGGGTTTTCAAAGAAATCCACCGTCAAGCCGAAACCAAAAGCAAAGCCAAAAGCCGAAGAGCGGGAACCAAATCTGGAGCTAACGGCTGAAGATTTAGCGTACATCGAGGCTAATGAGTAACGCTTAGGTAAATTCCCCAAATCGGATACTGACCCGGCCCGTCCCATCCCCCATAGAGATGGACGCCGAGGTCGGTTATCCCCAATAAACTCATCGTCGTCTCAAATTCAACCCCGACGGAGAAGGCAAACTCACCGTTGAAGAGTAAGTCGGCGTAGACTCCTGCCCTGCTGTCCTCAAAGAGGAACATCTCGGCGAAGGTGGGGCGATAGTGAATCGGTTGGTAGCCAAAACCAAGATTCACTACCGCAAGATACGGTGTCGAATTGGTTTGGGTTGTAAGATCATGTCCTTGAGTAAGAAGGTCAGCCTTGTTGGTTCGAAAACGATCAGAGACAAAGAGCGGTACGTCTCCTTTCTTGTCCAATGCGAATCGGGCACTGCTTGAAGCGTGGAGATAGATTCCAACAAATGGGTCGCGAATTTTCATTGCCACATGAGGATTTACAAAACTTCGAACGTGTTGATAGTCGCCATAGGCTTGATAGGCGAGATCAATTACTCCTTCGTTCAACCAACCAAGGGCAGGAGACACGACCGTAAGCGTGGTTGCAGTTAAGAACGTTGAATCGCTAAACCCTCCAACATAGTCACTGTCTTGGTAGTTCGCCAGTCCTTCAAAACGTTGGCTCATCCACACTTCAACACCGCTGCCGATCGGGTACCGACCTTCAAGAAGTCCATCGTAGGAGAAGAGAAACCCCTTCTTCGCTGGATCGTAGTAGACTCCCCCGCCTAAGGCGGTTCGCCAGTGGTCAAGGAAGTAGTAGTGGAGATGGCCCTTAAATGCAGGGACTGCTTTCATATGCTTGTTTCGAGTTACATCAAACGCTAGGCCTCCGTTGATCTCCGCACTGAAGGCACCCTTGGAGGCGGTATACGAGACTCCAAGCGTCACATCATCAAGCAGGTACGTGGTTCGGGCGGACCAGATGCCCAGGCCAAGTAGTTGAGTATCATCAAAGCGGCCAAGGTGCTGATAGGGAGCATAGTGGCGATTGGAGGTAGTAATCGCCTCACTCAGGGTCTCTCTTTTTTCATCAAACGATGTAACAGGGTACCCGCGCTCAAGTTCGCTCAGCGCCATATGCTGAGCTTTGGCACCTTCGTAACCCTTCTCTTCTAGGTAGAGTACTTTGGCAAATTCCATAAAGGAGATCGATTCAACATCGCTGCGAATCCAGATGTACGAATCTTCCAGCTCCTTCATCTCTTCAATCCCCTTCCTTCGCTTGGAGATATCGATCGAGATGTTTAAGATCGTAATCGGATTGTTAAGATCCAACTCATCATTTTCATAAAAGGTCGTAGAAAGAATGATTGAATCGGTAAACTCGCGGGCGATTGCAACGGGAACAAGGTTTGTGATCCCGCCGTCGATGAGTCGGTGTCCGCGATAGGCAACGGGCGGAAAGTACACCGGCAAGGCAAAGGAGGCAACCATCACGGTGTAGAAGTCTCCTTCACTGATTTGTACTTGGCGTTTTGTCACCAAGTCCTCCGTTGCCACGATGATGGGAATCTCCAGATCTTCGAGACGAAGGTCCCGACCGAGGATCGATGAGATTCGCTGGAGGAACCTCGAGGCATCAAGAAGACCGCCTTTAATCGGAAGAGTTAAATCAAAAAGAGTTTCTAAGCTGGTGGAGGAGGTGACTTCCAAAATCTGATCGGGTGAAAGACCGGCAGCGTACAAGAGGCCTACGATTGAACCCATCGAGTTGGAGACGATAAAGTCGGGAACGATTCCCTCCTCTTCCAAATAACGGAGTACTCCGATATGGGCTAAGGCCCGAGCTGAGCCGCCGCTGAGGACCAAGCCAATCGGCGGGCGCTCGCCATTGGTCCGTTCTTCAATCTGTTGGACAAAGTGCTCTTTGCCGTAGCTGATCGGCACATCGGCCAGCATCAGATCCTTGGCTGAAACACTCAAGGTAAGCAAGCAAACAAAGATGATGAAGAAAACCTTCTTGGCCATATATCCCCTCCGTGAGCAAACCTTACTCCATCAACCTGTAAATAACAATGAATTCAGTCAACGCTGTTGCTTTTTTGCCATCCTTTTGATAGCATGATTTTCACCGTGCCGGCGTGGTGAAATTGGTATACACGTCAGACTCAAAATCTGATGGATGAATAATCCGTGTCGGTTCGACTCCGACCGCCGGTAGATACAAGGTTGCTTTTACGCAACCTTGTTTTCATTTACGGTACAACTCGATGTTTGTTTTATGCCCCTCGTAATCTACTGCATAGTGGATCGCTTTATCAAAGCCATGCAAATAGTAGAAGTAAGGAGTCGACTCCGGATAGAACGCTGCGTGCAAAGCAGCAGCGGAGGGAGCCGCAATTCCGCTTGGAGGTAAGCCAACCTTTCGCCGGGTGTTGTAGGGGGTTTTACTCTCCAACGCCGCCGTTGGAATGGGGTTGATCCAATCATCCAACTCATACCGGGTCGTTGCATCGATGCCAAGCGGCTCCTTATTTCTGAGGCGGTTGTGAATGACTGAAGCGATTCCGCCCATCTGAGTCTCATCCTGGGTTTCAGCTTGAATCATCGAGGCAATAATAAGCAACTCTTCGATCGAATAGTGCTCTAAAAGGGGTGAATCGCTCAAGTTTTGAACAGCGGCACCACTGGCTAAGAACATCGCCAAGGCGAGCTCTTGGGGGGCCCGCGGTCCGATTTCAATTGAGTAGGTTCCGCCTAACAACCACCCCTCACTAAAGCTCAGATCATATGCTACGGCAACCTCCTCTGCTGCTTTCACAAAGGATCCGGGAGTACTACCCACCCGGGCCACTAAGAGCGCATCGATCTGTTTGAGCGTATAGCCCGGGTAGATAAACAGTTCAATTTGCTTGCCCCGCGAAGAGAGCACCCCAAGGGTCTGTTCATAGGAGGAGTTGCGCCCCAAGATATACGTTCCGGTGTGTAAGAGTGCTGCTGCCTCCTGATCGACGATGTAGGCAAGAAATCGCTGTTGGTCATCAACAACCCCTGCTTGCTCAAGTAGCTTGCTCACTTCGGTGGCACTCATTCCCGCTTCGATCGTTACAGCAACCACATCTTCGACTGCTGAGTCTTTCTTTGTAATACTCCACCCTACCGTTCCCATCCCTCCCAAGACAATGACCACCAGGAGGATAATCAACAAGACCTCTTTGATCGGCCGTTGATATCCTTTTCGTTTGCCAATCGGAGGAGGTGCAACACTCTTACGCGTAACGACAAGCGGCTCAGTGTTGTTTTTCAGCTTGGGGTATGGCTTAAAAACTTCCGTTGCCTCTTTCTTTTGAGGAAGCGGCTTCTTGGCCTTAGGTGGAGCTTTCTTCTCCCCAATCGTTACCTTCATCGAACGGGTGGTAATGTTGGATTTCGTTGACTTAGCCATCGCCAATACTGCCTTCAAGCGTTCGGATCTCCCGCCGCTTCTTGGCGATCGTTCCGTTCAGTTGCTCAATCTGAGTGCGCAGCGCTCCGATTTGATCGGCCAGATGGGCGATCTTCTGCTCCTCGATCTCGATCTGGGTTTCAAGTTCCTCCACCTTTATCTGGTTTTGCTTCTCTTGGATTTGAACCTCCAGCTGCTTGATTCGGGTTCGATGGAGGGAGATTTGGGTGGTGAGGGGGTTTTGTTCCTTTTGGCTCTCATAGACATGAACTCCATAGAGCACAGCTGCCTCCTCATAGGCTTTTTGGGCTTTCAATCGATTCTGATTGTAACTTTCCAATCGTAAGCGCGGAGTTTGAAGCTCAGCACTCTTAAGCTGGGCCAAGGCACTCTGATGCAGGGCCAGCTCTTCGCCAAGGAGGTGTGCTTTTCTGCGGTACTCCTCGATCTGAGAGAAAAGCGGCTGACGTGCTTCAGTATACAGTTCTCCCTCCAAGGAAGAAGCGAGAACAGCCTCCCCGAGCTTAAGAAACAACCGACTGAGAAGTCGGCGCTGAAGGAAGGTAAAAGAGGTCCGCCGTTTCGAGTTTTCCAGGAGGGGACCAACACACTGATCAAAGGTCTCGGAGTGCGGGGTTTTGCCATAGCTTTCATATGCGATCGCCCCAAGTTGACTGCCTACAATGTTTCGGGTTTTTGAAAGGAGTTTTAAATCCTTTTGAACTTGTTTAAGTTTTCGAGTCCGGTCTTCAAACTGCTTCAACGATGAGCTGAGTTGGTGGTAGATCTCCTCTTGATGTTCCCACTCGTGCTGCTTCTCTAACAAGGCCACCGCAAGAGCATCTTTGCATTCGACACTCGCCTTCCCCAGGTCCCCGTATAAGGTCCTCAAATCGCGATGATGCTCTTCGATCGCAGCGGCGAGATTTTGGATTTGAATTGCTGGCGTACTCATTTTCAAGTCATAGTACCACAACCAAAGCGCGCAAGCAAAGTGAGCGTTCCTTGACAAAGGAAGAGGAGGTTGAGTATTCTAAAGCTACCTATTCCGACCTTATTTCCTTACGTGTAAGGCGGAAATCCATGAAGCGGGAGAGCTTTTATTACTACTGCTCGTCCCCTTTTTTTAGCCCTTCTTTCATGAAGGCGATCATTTTTATCCAAGGAGCGATGTGCATGAGCTACGAACCAAACAGCACACCGGAAGACCAGGAATTGATTGAATCAACAATCCAATTGCTTGTCACGAAAGTCCACGCTGATTCCAAACCAGAAGAGTTGGAAGCGTTGGCAAAAACTATTAAAAAGCAGGTTCCTTTCTTTACCCGCAGATATTTCACTGCCTACCTGCTGCGCGAGATCCTCAAAGCCAATACCCCAAAGAGAGGGCCCGCCCCGAAGAAAGCAGCTGCCGCTCAGCCAAAGAGCGAGCCGCGAAAACCTAAAGCCGCCCAAAGTCGATCAATACCCGAAGGCGCTCGAACCCTCTACTTAAACATCGGCAAGATGAAGCGCCTATACGCAAAGGAACTGAGTGAAATCCTTCAGCGGGAGCTGGGGATTAACCGAGAGGATATCTTTAGTTTGCGAATCCATGATAAGTATTCGTTTATCTCAATGTCGGAAGAGCATTGTGAAGCGGCGATTGCAAAACTGAACGGAATGGATATCAAAGGCCGAACCGCCGCAGTATCCTACTCCAACCGCGAGTAACCATGATCCTCAGGCAATTGGTTGTTGGTGAATATCAAACAAACTGTTACATCCTCGCCAGCGAGGAGACAAAATGTGCATGGATTATTGATCCGGGAAGCGACGGGGAGTTAATCATTGATGAGTTAACCTCCCTCGGTCTTACTGCCCAGAGTGTGCTCTTAACGCACACCCACTACGATCATATTACAGCATTAACCCGGTTGAAGGAGTATTACCCCTCTTTGGAGGTACTCGTTAGTAAGGAAGACGAGAGGGGCCTCGACTATGAGTTTATTAAAGAAACGTGCTTTGACCGTCGCTTCTTTAAAACCCATCAAGCGGCACTAAAACACCTACCAAAAGCAACCGACTATCTCACCGATGGCCAATACCTTGAGGATGCGCGCCTAGAGGTTATTGCAACCCCGGGGCATACCCCCGGCGGACTCTCCTTCTATCATGAAGAAGGAGGTTTCATCTTTACCGGCGATACCCTCTTCGCCGGAGCGATCGGCCGAACCGATCTCTTGGGCGGGGACTACCCCACCTTGATCAAAAGTTGTTTTAAGATCTTAGAGAAAGATGATGATGTGCGGATTCTTCCCGGTCATGGTCCGATTTCAACGGTTGAGGTGGAACGAAGAAACCCATACCTGTAATTAAAAGAGGCTACCATCGGTAGCCTCTTTCTTAGGGTAAGCAGTGAGCGATTAACGTCGGCCGGGTTTTTCCTCGGCGTGCTTACAGTCAACACAGAGAACCGCATAGGGGATCGCCCTGAGGCGCTCTTCGGGGATCTTCTTTTGACATTTTAAACAAAGGCCATACTTCCCGTTATGAATTCGGGAAAGGGCGTTATCGATCGAACGGAGGCGATTGGCCTCATGCTTGTTGATCGCTTCCATCTTCTTAAAGGCAATATCGTCGGCAGCAACATCGACGCTGTCTTTGCCACCCATTGCATTGACCATCGATCTAAAGTCGCTGTTATCCTCACTCATCTTTTCAAGCAACTCTTTTCGCATCCCCAAAAGCAGTTGTTCCATTTCGTCAATGAATGCATCAGCCATAATACTCCTCCTTAACCACTGTTTCCACACCGGTAAATTCAATGTCCTATAAGATGGGTGTAAGAAGCGCTTCTGTCAAGCTCTCATCGCATCAATTCGTACTAAAAGGAATAAGTGTCTAAAAAGGATACCAGAACATCACTCCCCGACCGAAGCGAGTATAGAGACTGGCTGAAACAAAGAGGATGATGAGTAAGAGTGCAACGGTATCCCGAGCGCGCAAAGGGGCTTTCATATACCACGTTCGCTTCTCCATCCGAGCAAAGCCGCGGAGCACCATCGCATTGGTAATGATCTCAATTCGATCCAAACTGAAGAGCACCAACGGGGCGATAATTCGAGCCATCGATGAAAGTCGCTTCTTTACAGGGGCATCCTTGGAGATATCCACCCCGCGAGCCATTTGAGAGCGGAGGATATTCACGTATGTCTTAGTTACCTCCGGCAAATAGCGCAGCGCCAGCGATACGGCGTAGCTGACCGTATAGCTGATACCGAGGCAATTTAAGGAGGAAGCAAACTCCGAAGGATGGGTGATCGAGACAAACAAGAGGGCAACAGGAAAGAGAGTAAAGTATTTAATACTTACCACACCAAGGTAGAAGAGCGTCTCCTTGCTGAGGGCGTAGCGAAGCGCCTCATTTCCCAGCAAAAGCGTCTCACTTCCCAGATAGACCACTCCCTGCTTTGGAGAAAAGAGGAAGATAAAGATCGCATTGAGAGCGATAACTCCACTGATTCCGATGATATACGGCAAGAACTTGCGCAGCGGAATCTTTGTTGCCCAGAGGAGGTAGAAGGAGAAACAGAGGGCGGGCAGAAGAAAGCGCAGATCAAAAGTCATCAAACAAAACCCAATCCACAGGGCAAAAAAAGCGATCTTTGTCACTCCATTGAATGTTTGTAAGTAGGAGTCCGTATCCTCCCAGCTGAGGGCAAAGCCAAACTTTCTTCCCTCTTTCACGACCTTTTTTCCAACTTTCGCCTCCTTTTTACGGGCAGCGAGGCGAGTCTGATGGTCGGGAAGGCTGATAACCTCAACACTCGGTGAACGCTCTTTTTG
This sequence comes from uncultured Sphaerochaeta sp., assembly GCA_964444595.1. Lineage (GTDB taxonomy): Bacteria > Spirochaetota > Spirochaetia > Sphaerochaetales > Sphaerochaetaceae > Sphaerochaeta. The sequence goes on from CAYUHP010000013.1 coordinate 16,314, forward strand.
CTCCTCGCGAACAAAGTGTTCAATAAATGCGGGGATATCAGCGATTTGAAGGTCTCGTGCCAGATGATAGAGACTTGTTTCTTTGAGGTTTGCTTGGCCTAGAAGTTCGGGGTTGCTGAACACCTCACTGGTGGGTAAATCCGCAAGCAACGTTCCCTCACTGAGAACGAGGGAGCGAGTGGTGTATTCTAAGGCCAAGTGCATATCGTGGGTGATGAAGAGAATCGTCAAGTTGGTCTTGGCGTTTAACTCGGCAAGAAACTGCATCAAGGCGGTATAGTGCAGGTAGTCCTGAGCACTGGTTGGCTCATCGAGCAGCAGGATCTTTGGATCGGTTACCAGAATCGAAGCGATTGTAACGCGTTTCTTCTGCCCATAACTTAAGGCACTGATCGGCCAATGGTGGTAGGCCCTCAGGCCACACAGTCCAAGGACATCCAAAACTCGCTCTTTGATCAGCTCTTCAGTGTATCCTCGTTGTCTTAAGGCAAACGCCACCTCATCAAAGACCAAGTCGTTACTGATCATGTGGTTGGGGTTCTGCATCACAAAGCCGACCATATCCGACCTGGCACTCGCTGAATAGCCGGCCAAATCGACTCCGTCGAAGGAAAGGGAACCACTATCCTGGGTAAGAACACCCATGATTAACTGAGCCAACGTCGACTTCCCCGCCCCATTGTTTCCAAGAACGGAGATCATCTCTCCTCGATAGATTGAAGCAGAGATCCCTTCAAGGGCTTTCGTCAAACCATCATAGGAGTAGGAAAGATCAGCGATTCTCAAAAGCAGATCACTCTTCTTCGTTGCCTCTTGTTTTTTTGGTTTTTCATACCAGCTTTCTAGCTGTTGTTGGACCTTTGCATGGTCAACACTGCTGTAGGAGCTCAAGTCTCCCACATCCTGAAGATCACACCCGGCCATCCGCAGTGCCGTAATGTAGAGCGGCTCGCGGAGGCCCAGGGTTCGAAGGGTCGAAGATGAAAGCAATGTTGCCGGGGAGGTATCGCTGACTAAAGCCCCCTCTTGCATCACCAAGATTCGATCCATTCGGCGATGTAAGACCTCTTCAAGGCGGTGTTCGATGATGATCACGGTTTTACCATGAACACTCGCCAGCTCATCGATCATCTCGATCGCTAACGCTCCAGTTGCCGGATCTAAGTTTGCGAGCGGCTCATCAAAGAGGAGGATATCCACGTCGTCGACCAACACTCCTGCCAAGGAGACGCGTTGCTTCTGTCCGCCGGAAAGTTCCTGAGGCGAATGGGAGAGAAACTTTCCCATCGCCACAACGTTGGCCATCTCCTGTACAGTAGCGTGCATCGTCTCTTGGGCAACGCACTGGTTCTCCAAGGAAAATGCGATATCTTCAGCAACGGTAATCCCGACAAACTGAGCATCGGTATCCTGCATCACCGTTCCGACTTTCTTGTTTACCTCATAGATGTCTCCATTTGCCACGCTCAGGCCACACACCGACGCTTCACCCTCGATCGTTCCAGCAAAGGCGTGGGGGATCAGGGCGTTGATACAATACCCGAGAGTAGACTTACCGCTGCCCGAAGGTCCGGCGATGAGAATCTTCTCTCCTCGTTTAATCGAGAGATTGATGTTTTTGAGCGTCGGCTCACGCTGAGCCTTATAGGTAAAGGAAAACTCCTTAAAGGAGATGAGGATTTCAGCCATTTCAAGGGCCTGCACCGATTGGTGCAGGCTCAGCAAGCTCGTTACGCTTGTTCGTCTTTTTTCAGATCGCGACTGCTGGCGTTCCGGCGAGCGACAAGGTACAGCAAGAGCGTTCCAAGGGTTGCAATCATCAACGTGTTGGTTGAGGCTGCGAGCACCTGTTGGGTGAACACCTTATCAAGCGGCTCGGTATAAAGCAGCGCATCAAGCAGGGCACTGACGGAGTAACCGATAAAGTTTGCAAAGAAGGAGAGAACGATGAAGAGCAGAATCTGCATCCCGGGAAGCTTCCCCTCTTGAACACAGTCTTTACTCCAATATTTGAAGAGACCGATCATAATTCCGACAAGGCCACTACCGAGAACCCAGGTAAACCACACGCCCCACCCCATAAAGAGGTCGGTAATCCAGTGGCCCAGGAACCCTACCAAGAATCCGACAACCGGACCGTAGAGAGCTGCAAAGAGTCCTAAAATTGCCATCGCCGGCTTGAGCGTGGTGTTGGCGAAGATCGGTACTCCGATCATCCCACCCAGTCCGTAGAGTGCTGCTCCGATCGCAACGATTACAACAAATCGTACCGGATCTAAACCTTTTGCTTTTGCCATCTTGATTCCTCCTTATGGCGCAGTATTTTTCGAAAACGTTATTTTCCACCCCTCACCCGTTCCGATCGAATAGGTGGAAGCGAAATCTCCTTGGTTCAATGCAATGGCGATGTTCAAGAGGCTGTTGATATACATCAACGCTTCGCCTTTGGGAACATCGGTAAAGCCTTTGCAGAGTTTAAGCGGGTACCCATACACGATTCGGTTCTCTTTGGTGATGCGAACATCGAGGTAATCACCCCACGTTACTCCCAGTTCATCTAAGAGGTCGTTGTTGATATTTGTCCAAAGTGAGCCATAGCGGGTATCTAAAATATCAATCGCTCCGATGAGAGTATCCCCCTCGCGGCGTTGGTCTTCAACTTCAAGGCGGATAAACTCTTCAAGAACGGGTCCGCATTCGCTGAAAGTCAGCTCGCCAGAGGCGAGGCGCGCTCCATTGTAAGCATACACATCACGACCGAAGAAGGTGTGGCTTTTCTGACTACCCGCCAGGCGATTGACCTCAACCTGTAACTCACGCACCTCTTTCAACCCGATGCGCCGCTCGATGTGGGTAAGCGTTCCATTATCCGGGGTTACCACAAGGTGCCCGTCATTGGTTAAAGCGACAAGCGATTTACGATCTGATCCCACTCCGGGATCGACCACACAGACAAACACCGTTCCCGCTGACCAATACGGCAGCGTTTGGGCAAGGCGGTAGGACGCCTCCCAAATATTGAACTGAGGGATATCATGGGTTAAGTCTTCAAGTTTTATCGTTGGAGAAACCTGATCGGCAACTCCGTGCATCGCACTGACCGCACCGTCACTGTTTCCAAAGTCACTGAGAAATACCACCGTCTTTCGCATCGTTATCTTCACCCCTCTTTTCATTCAGTGCCCGATCAAACCGCTTTGCGAGGATCAGTAACCAGACACTTAAGCCAACTACTGTCAATCCTACCACACCCTTAACCACCATTAAACCCTCCCACAGCACTCCAAGCAGGGAAAAACCTACAAAAAGAGTGAGAACGAGGAGAATAATGGGGCGCATAATCATACCTGTAAGAACTCCTTGATCTGGCCCATCAACTCATCGTAGGTGGTGGTAAGGACCAAGTGGGGGTACGTCTCAATGATCGCCTCAGGGGCACGGAAGAGACAACCGCCATCCGCTTCCAAGATCATCTTCAAATCGTTGTAGGAATCACCGGCAGCAAAGGAGGTAAAGTTCAATCTTTTAAGGGCTTGAATCGCATGATACTTCCCCTCTTCTTGGCGCATCTTGTGCCGAGTAATCATCCCGTCTTCGATCTCCAAGCTATTACACCAAATCGTCGGCCAATCGAGTTGAGCCATCAACGGTTTAGCAAACTCCACAAAGGTATCGCTGAGGATCAGGACTTGGGTCAAAGAGCGCAGTTCACTCAAAAACTCCTTAGCGCCTTCCATCGGACCCATGCTTGCGATTACCGCTTGGATATCGGCAAGGCTCAAGTTGTGCTCAGTGAGCAACTCGATTCGCCTTCGCATGAGTTTGTTGTAATCCGGTTCATCGCGCGTCGTTCGTTTCAGCTCTTCGATTCCCGTTTTCTCTGCTACGTTGATCCATATCTCCGGGACCAACACCCCTTCCAAATCCAAACAGACAATCTTCATAGGTATGCTCCAATTGGCCTTAAGTATTACAAAGAGTGATCGCCAATGCAAGGCCCAACAAAACAGCGGTTTCAGCGAGTACTTCGACGCTTCCCAGCACATCGCCGGTGATCCCACCCAATCGTTTCTTGGCCACAACACAAACCCACAGCGTGCTGAGGGCTACGAATAAAAGACCGATCAGAGTCCAACCAAAAAAGGGACTATCTACGATAAAGAAAAGGAGAACCGCCAAGCCAATCTGAAGGGTGGGAAGCAGGCCATGGTACCACTTCGCTCTTCGGACCAACTCCGAGGCCATTCCCTCGCCTTCACGGGCATAGTTCATCGTCGAGGCCGCCCACACTTGAGCAAAACGCCCCAAGGCGGGAGAGATGATGAGCGCCGAGGGATAATCGACGAGTACAACAAGTAGGGAGAACTGAAGAAGGAAGGTAAGGATTAAGGTGATCGTTCCAAACGCACCGATGTGGCTGTCGCGCATGATCTCGAGGGCCCGCTCTTTTGTGAACCCTCCACCGAGGCCATCGGCAAAGTCCGCAAGGCCATCGTAGTGAAGAGCCCGGGTGAAATACACACTAAAAGAGAGAATAAGAGCACTTCGAATCAACGCCGATAGGGGAAGCAGGGCGATAAGGTATGAAATACCACCCAAAAGGGCGCCCACAAAGGGGAACCAAAAGAGGGTTTGTTCAGCTCGCTCATTGGTTTTGCCGGGGATATAAAAGCGGGTCAGAAGACGAATTGCACCGACAAGGCTCATGGCAGCTCTCCTTTAATCGCCAAAGGAAGCCCGGCAACAAGCAAGATCACTCGATCGGCAAGCTGGGCAAGGCGTTGGTTCATCCACCCCGCTTGGTCGCGAAAGATTCGTCCCAGAGCCGTGGGTGGAATAAGTCCAAGACCTAGTTCATTGGTTACCAACACAACCTCACAAGGCGGGTTGGCTAACACCGAGTAAAGCTCCTCTAAGTATGTTTCAATCTCTTTTTCATAGTGCAACAAATTCCCCAACCAAACGGTGAGGCAATCGACGAGGCAGAGCGTGGTATCCTCATCCAAGTTGGCAATTCGAGTTCCAAGTTCAAGTGGTTCCTCAATCGTAGTAAACAGATCACTTCGACGTTCTTGGTGGAGTTTAATGCGCTCTTCCATCTCAGAGTCAAACGCCTCGGCGGTTGCCAAGTAGATCCGTTTACCCTCAACTCCTTGAGCGTACGCTTCCGCCCAGGAGGATTTCCCACTTCGTCCGCCGCCGATCACTAACGTTACTCTTTTCTTCTCTTCTCTCTTCACGAAGTACCCCCATCGACCCTTCAAAACCTTCTTGATCAAACACTTCCAATGTTACCACCCGCTTTAGGCCGTCATCGGCGTGTTCAAGCAGCCGTAAGAACTCATCAATCTTTTTCCGATCTCCTCGATGTAGACCGAGGTGGTCGACTCCCTCCTCCACCCCGTGGAGGTGAATGGTTCGGCACCGGTTGATATAACGCCTGAAGTGATCTTCCACATCATAGCCCATCAAATGAAGGTGTCCTATATCCAAGACTACCCCCAAGTCGTATCGCTCAATAAGAGGATCAACCAAACTTACGGGATAACTCAAGGTTTCAATACCCAAGATGGAAGGCTCTATCTTTGTTTGGTTAAGGATTTCAACAATACTTTTCTCACTCTGATTGAGCCAAGCAGGGATATTTTGTGCCGGAATCGGGCCATAGCTTTCGGGAGTGAAGTGCAGGATATACCCAAAGGGATTCAGTGCTTTTGTTACCTCAATCACTCGGATGATCAACTCAACCGATTGCTTTCGAATCTTTTCATCCAAAGCTCCGGGATAAGTATCCATCGGCAGGTGAACGGTATAGGTAAGCTTGTACCTCTTTGCCAACTGATGTAATTCAAAAATCTCTTCACTATTCGGAATGTTTGACAGTTCTTCAGTTTCAAAGAGGACGAGTTCAACGTCATCCACTTTAGGTCCGAGGTATCGGACATTCTCAAGTAACGAACCTTCAATGATGTAACTGCTTGTTCCCAGGCGAATCATACAAGACCCTTTGTTTGAAGAATCTTTGTTGAATTCGTCACCTGGGCATCTTCAAAGTCACTCATCGCCCATAGGATAGAACTCGCTTGACGGACAAGCGGCCAGGCACTTAACGAGCCCGTTCCCTCACCAAGGTGCAAGCCCAGGTCCAACAGCGGCTTGGTGCACCCCAAGGATTCAAGGAGGAGGTCACTGCCCTTCATCTTCGAGCGGTGGGCGAAGATGAAAGAATCTCTCACCTCCGGATTGATTTGCACTGCAACCAATGCAGCGGCTCCCACAACAAATCCATCGAGGAGGATCGGTTTCTTCTGATTCGCTGCCTCGAGCATCCCTCCTACGATCGCCGCGTGCTCAAAGCCACCAAAAGCGGCGAGCACGTCCAAGGCACTGCGACTGGGGTGGAGGGCAAGAGCTTTTCGAATCACGTTAATTTTGTGCTGAAGGTCTGTTTCGCTCAACCCCGATCCGGTATCGGTAACCAGAGCAGGATCGAGGTCCAACAACGCGGCAACGATCGCCGAAGAGGCGGTGGTGTTAGCCACCCCCATCTCACCGAAGCCGATGAGGTCAGCTGATGCGGAACCAACGATCTCTTTGCCTACCTCTAGGGCTTGGGCACATTCTTCATGGCTCATCGCTGCTTCCTGTAAGAAATTCTTTGTTCCATAGCCAATCTTTCGATCGATTACCCGATCGGATGTGCTAAAGGTATGCTTCACCCCCACATCGATGACAACGAGCTCGGCATCGTTTAAGTGGGCAAAAAGAGCACATGCACCACCGCCTGAGGCAAAGTTTTTCGTTTGTTGGTAGGTGATCTCTTGAGGACTATGGGTAACCCCTTCGCTGTGGATCCCATGATCCGAAGCGAAGAGCAAAAGCGTGAATGTATTGAGCGGTCGTTGATAAAACTCAGCCAAGAAAAGAGCAAGATTACCAAGCTCACCCAAGGAGCCAGGGGGCATCGCCTTTCTGAGAAGTAGCTCATGATAGTTCATAGGAGCATTGTAGAGCGGGCCTACTAGCATGACAAGCTCTAACGAAGTACACTCACGATATGAATCAAGGAATATATCTCGCCCTCGACGGGCTTACCGGGGCGATCATCTCCGTTATGGTGGTAGCAAATACCGCTTTGGGACACGCAACAACGATGGGCGTAAGCCTTTTGGTAAATCACCTCATCGGCCTCTTTCTCATCTCCTTGATCCTCTTTCTTGGGCGTAAGAGACCCGCAATCACCGGGCCAAAGCAAAAGGCTCCGTGGCCACTGTATTTGAGCGGTATGCTCGGAGTCTTGATCCTCAACTTTAACTTCTACTCTTTTACCGTCCTTGGCTCTTCACTTGCGATGGCCCTAACCGTCTTCGGTCAATCGGTAATTTCGCTGATCTTCGATCTGAATGGATGGCTGGGGATGGAAAAACGCTCCTTCTCGATCAAGAAAGTGATCGCCCTTGCGATCAGTGGCTTGGGCATCGTTGTGATGGCAGCCAAAGGAGTGGGTTCATTTTCCTTCATCTACATCCTGCTCGCCTTCGCCGCCGGGGCGATCACAATCACGCAGATGATCCTCAACTCAACGTTTGCGATCTACAAAGGGCCAATGAAAGCAAGCCAAGTGACGTACTTTGCCGGCCTTGGGGCAGCAGTTCCCTTTTACTTTCTTACTCAACGTTCGGCAACAATTCAAGGCTTTGCAAAGCTGGGTGAGGTCTCATTCATCCAAATCATCGCCGGCGGCACGCTCTCGGTAATGGTTCTTATCTCAACGGCGTTTGTCATCGTCAAACTTCCGGCGATCTATTCCGCCCTGCTCCTTTCAGCAAGCCAGATCCTCGCCTCGGTGGCGATCGATGTGATCTTCTTAAGTCTCTTCTCCCCTTCCCTTCTCATCGGGGCGGTGTTGATGCTGCTGGGAATGGCGGGAAACTTACTGGCCGACCGCTCTAACGAATTGAAAGAACCTGCTCCTGAACCGTCAGAAACCCCTCAGTAACGAGCTCATCGATCGATTGAGTCAGGAAGGTTGAATCGTACTGACTCAGCTCCTTTGTGGCGGTAGGAATATCCACCGATCCCCGTTCGGCGACAAAGTGCAGAAGCGCGGCGCGCACCTGCCGCTTGGAGCCTTCAAAGCGGCTTTGTTTCGCATAGTGGGCACTTTTGGTATTTGGGTTGGGAACAAGGGCTTTTAACAACACCCCATAGTCCATCAGAGCATAGTACCAAGAGCGCGGATCATCTACCAATTCGATCAGGTGTTGAAGAATCTTCGTCAATGCACGGTCATGGACCCCACGTTGGTCGTGGAAGTAATAATACAGCAGTACTCGTCGAATATTGGTTTCAAGGTAGATTGTTTTTTCTTGGTAGCAAAACGCCCCAAGCGCGGCGGCAGTTGCCTTACCCACCCCGGGAAGAGCAAGCATGAGTTTCTCATCGTTGGGAATCGTCCAGTTCCACGCTTCGGTTGCTTCGGCGGCTCTTTTGAGGTTCAACGCTCGCCGGTTATATCCGAGGCCCTTCCAAGCGAGGAGAATCTCCTCCAAAGAAGCAGCGGCCAAGGTTTTGAAATCGGGCCAACGGTTAAGAAAGTATTGATACTTCTCCACCACTCGGGATGTTTGGGTTTGTTGGAGCATCACCTCGCCAAGAAGGACCGAGTAGGGATCGTGGCGCTCACGGAAGACAAAGGAGCGGCCATGGTCTTGGTAAAAGGCCCAAACTACGTTCACAAATTGTTCATAAGAGGGGTTGGGTGGTAGCAGGTATCGTTGGGCATCCGATTCACTCAGCGAGGGAAACTCAATCATTTCTTCTCGCCAAACTGCTCCGGAAGGACAAAGTCACCCATGTTGACCGATTCCTTAGACATCGCCTCTTCACTCGCCTCATCACTTGGTTTCTCGCTTGGCTGTTCGCTACTCTGGCGCTCGGTTCGGCGCCTAAAGTTTTTGATCGCTTTTTGGCGGACCCGCTCCCGTTGATAGCTCTTTCCACTGCTGATCATAATCGCAAATGGCCTCAGGCTTTTAATGTTGGCAAAGAGGATCTGCATCACACTGGTTAGCGGAACTGCGATAAACATTCCAACGATTCCCCAGATATATCCCCACAACGAAAGGGCAACGAGGATCATAAACGGTGAGAGGTTCAACTGACCGCCTTGGAGGCGGGGGTCGATGATATTGCCCAAGATCATCTGGGTACTGATCGTAAGAATTGCCACGTACATCACGTTCGACCAATAGGGAGCAAATTGAACAAGCGCCATAAAGATCACCATCCCGGTAACAACAACGCTACCGATCGAAGGGATAAAGTTGAAGACAAACGCCAAGACGCCCCACAAAGAAGGTAAATCCAACCCGGTAAGAATCGCCGTAAGGTAGAAAAAGACTCCGGTGAAGAAGCTGATGACGATCTTTATGATCAAGTATTTAGAGATTTGGCGGGTGATGCGTTCAAACATCACCGCCACCTTCATCCCCTTGCCTTGGGGAACGGCGGCCAGCAGCTTGGGAATAACGCTTTGACGCTCTAAGAGAAGAAAAAGGAAGAAGATATACACCAAGAGGGAAACCTTCGTGATCGAAAAGAACTTATTGGAGATTTGCGTCAAACTGCTGATCGCCAGTGAAGACCAGTTTACTGGCAGGAGGGTGAGAAAACTTGTCGATGGGGGAAGTTCGACAAAGTTACTTGCCAAGCCGGTTAAGAGGCGGTCGAGGCTGGTTATCTTGTCGGCGTAAAACGGAATCAAGCGAACGAGCGTATCAACCGTTTTGATGATGAACCACCCCGTTGCCAACAAAAGAAGCAACATTAAACTCATCACAAAGATTGTGGAAACAAGTTTAGGTACGTGGAGTTTATCCAACCTCCGAAGCAATGGGCTGAACATCAGAAAGAAAAAGAACGCCAAAACGAGTGGAATCGTAACATCTTTGGAGATCTTAAGCGCCGCTAAGACCGCAAGTGTTACGATAATCCCGAGCATGATGTGAATATACCGGTTGCCTACTGGAGGGGATTCGTTCATGGATTCACTATAAACTAGCTTGGATAAACCTGCAATATCTGTTACACCTGAGCTATGAAGAGCCCCAGCAAGCTTGATCACATTCAAATCGTCCTCGTCGATACTCAGGATGGAGCGAATATTGGTTCAGTTTGCCGGGCGATGAAGACGATGGGCCTTACGCACCTTGTGCTCGTCGGCAGTCGCGAATACGCGGAGAACCGGGTTCGCACCCTCGCCCTGCATGCCAGCGATGTGTGGGAGAATCGAGTTCACTATGCAACGCTGAGTGAAGCGCTCAAAACAAGCAGTTACAGCGTGGCGGCAACTCGAAGACGAGGTAAGTTTCGCAAGCACACCTTCCTCTCCCCCACTCAATTTGTAGAAAAAGTCAGCAACACCGAAGGGACGATTTCGATCGTCTTCGGTCGGGAATCGGATGGATTAACTGACGATGAAGTTGCTGCCTGCTCTCAAGTCGTCACGATTCCCACCAGCGATGAGTTCCCCTCCCTTAACCTCGCCCAAGCGGTGCAGATCCTCACCTACACCCTCTTTGAAGCCAACCTCCCCCATCCCACCGGCCTCGTCCCTATCACCCAAGAGCGGGCCCAAACAGCCAGTGATACCGCGGTTGATCAACTGACAAAGATCGGCTACTTCAAACTTGAGCAAGAGGAGCTGTGGATGAGGCGTTTTTTGAAAGACGTATTTACCCGCGCTTCCTTGAGCGAAAGCGAAGTGCAAAAGATGGAAAAACTCTTTACCAAGATGACTCGAATCAAAGTCCACAAACAGGAGGCCCTTGATGAGTAAGATTCACCCATTCTTTGATCCCATGCCCCGAATCGTCGCCCACCGCGGTGACAGCGGGAGTTTTCCTGAAAACACCCTTCTCGCCTTTGAATCGGCGGTGAAGATGAACGTAGATGTCATCGAAACCGATGTGCACATCTCCAAGGATGGGGCGATCGTCATCTGGCACGACCCAACGCTGGACCGAAACACTGATGCAACCGGACGAATCGAGGATCATACCCTCGCTGAACTCAAGGACTTTGATGCCGGTTATACGTTCACCCTTGATGGGGGTGTTACGTATCCCTTCCGAGGCAAAGGAGTTCACCTTGCAACGCTTGAGGAAGCATTAGAGGCCTTTCCAACAACCCGCTTCAACGTTGATTTGAAGAGTAAAGAGGAAACGATTGTTGCGGCATTTATTGAGTTGATCACAAAACATGATGCGTTTGACCGAGTAGTCGGAGCATCCTTCCACCTAAAAAACCTAAAAGCACTTCGAAAAACCGAGAAACGAATTCAAACCAGCTTAACAACGTTGGAGGTTCTTCCCCTCTTGGCAAAGCAAAAGCTTGGAGTTCTTTCTTCGAAGAAGCAAAAGGATTTGACGATCTTTCAAGTTCCGCCTCGTCAATGGGGAATAGAGGTAGTAACCCCCCGCTTTGTCGAGATCATGCACAAACGGGGGGCGATCATCCAAGTGTGGACGATCAATGAACGCGAAGAGATGAAGCGCTTATTACAAATGGGGGTCGATTCAATTATGACCGACCACCCATTGATTGCACTTGAAGTAGCGAAAGAACTTGGTTTTCGTTAAGCCAGAGCTTTAAAGTAGTTATACGTCGAAACTTTTAACTCGCCACACGCCGCTTCGTCACAGACAACGATCGCTTCTTTGTGCAGCTGCAGTGTTGAGATTGGCCAGGCTTGGGTAAGAGGGCCTTCAACGGCTGCGTGAAGGGCTTGAGCCTTATTGGCTCCATTGATTAAGATCACCACCTCTTTGGCTTCCATAACCGTCTTCACTCCAACGGTGAGTGCATAGCGCGGCACAAGGTCGATGTTGTTATCAAAGAACCGGCTGTTGGCTTGGCGGGTATGTTCGGTTAATCCAATCGAACGAGTTCGGCTGTCGAAGGAGGAGAATGGCTCATTGAATGCGATGTGTCCATCGCCACCAACTCCGCCTAAGAAAAGATCGATCCCGCCAGCGGCTTTGATCGCCTCTTCATAGCGCTCACACTCCGCTTCCAAATCGTTTGCCATTCCATTGGGGATGTGGGTGTGTTCCTTGTTGATGTCGATGTGATCAAAAAGGTTCTCCTGCATGAAGGTATGATAACTTTGCGGGTCCCCTACACCCAAGCCGACATACTCATCCATGTTAAAGGTCGTTACGTGTTTGAAGGAGACATATCCTTCCTTGTACAGGGCGATTAACGCCTTGTAGGTACCGACTGGGGAGGAACCGGTGGGAAGACCCAACACAAAGGGGCGATCCTCAGTGGGTCCGAAGTCGTTAATTCGATCAGCGATGAACTTTGCAGTCCATGCACTTAAGCTCTGGAAATCTTTTTGAATCACTACGCGCATACACGTCTCCTTCTCTCTTCATCATACTTGTTAACACGGTATGAAGCAACTCACAGCACCTCGCTGATGATCCCGCCGGCAAGGACCAAATCATCTAAATAGAGCACCAACGATTGACCGAGGGTTGCCGCCTTTACCCCATCAGGGAAGTGGGCAACGATTGAGCCGTCGGGTTCTTGATGAGCGATCGCTCTCTTTGCCTTCCCGGCACTTCGGATCTTTGCCTCTACGTCTATCTTGCCTTCAATCTGCGAGTAACTGCCAAAGACAACGTCTTTTGCGTGGACCGTGTATTGAAGGGTTTCATCATCAAAGCCCACAACCACTTCATTGGTGGGAGCGCGCAGTTCAAGAACGTAGAGCGGTCGTTCGGCAGCGATGCCGAGGCCTTTACGCTGACCGATCGTGTAGTGCCAAATGCCGTTGTGCTTTCCGAGTACGTTCCCATCACGGGTGATGATATTCCCCTCACGACTTTCCACCTCCAAAAGGTCAGTGTAATCGCCATCGTAGAAGTCTTGGCTCTCCGCGGGCTCTTCTTTCATGAAGCCTTGCTCCTTTGCATAGGAGATGACTTCCTCTTTGGTAAGCTCACCAAGGGGAAAGAGAATGGTACTGAGCTGTTCTTGGCTGAGTCGATGAAGGAAGTACGATTGATCTTTCTTCTCATCTCTTGCCCGACCCACGGCAAAACGATCACCGACTTGAACAATTCGGGCGTAGTGGCCGGTGGCAAACTTATCGAAGAGAAGACCGCTGGCCTTCGCGTATTCGATCATCGCCCCAAACTTGATCTTCTGGTTGCACCACACACAGGGGTTGGGAGTTTTACCATCTAAGTACTCCTCCTTGAAGTTTGCAAGAACCAACT
>CAYUHP010000014.1:0-19569 GCA_964444595.1 uncultured Sphaerochaeta sp.
AGTTGGAGTTTGAGACCCCCACTGAGGAGGAGCAGAGGAACTTCTCTGCCCTCTTAAATCGCTATCGGGTTAAACACACCCTCCGAATCTCCCGAGGCCGAGAGATTGGTGGGGCGTGCGGGCAACTGGCTACCTCCAAAAATTACTATACGCCAAGCCAACCGTAAATCCGCCGAAGCCTGCGTGCGGTCCACCGAGGGCGTGCTTGTACCCCACTTTGACGGTAAAGCCATTCTCAAAGGTATCCCAGAGTTCATCCCAGCGGTGAGTCGTAAACGCGGCTCCAATCGTTAAGAATGTATCCGCTTGTTTGCTTACGCCGATACTTGTTTCCAAATACGGACTGATCAAGAGGGTACCCAGTTCAAAGGGTGCTGTTGCCCCTGCGTTGAGGTAGATTGAAGAAGCAAATCCGTCCCCACCAGGTTTTTCAGTGAACCCGACACTCCCTCCGGCGTAGAAGAAGCGACCGAGGAAGAAGTCTACTCCCACCTCTGGCTGGAAGAATTGCTTGTTTGGATCATTTGTTCCCATCTCCTTGAAGAGCATATCGAAGTTGAAGAACGCATCGAAGGTTCGTTGGTCGGAAGAAAGATACTTATTAAAATCAAATGAATTCTTTGGCTTTTCTTGCACTACGAGTAGATCTTCCTCCTCAAGAATAATCGGCTCTTCCTCAATCAGATCAACTGCCGGTACGGGTTCTTCTTTTGTTGTGAGCAACACCTCGTTAGTATCGGTGCGGTAGAGGGTATAATCGAGTTCATTGATCATGTACCCGTCATCGCCCACCTCGATCGTGTAGCGATACTCCAAGAAGAGTGGATCGGTACCTCCTAAAAGGAACGCATTGAAAAGATCGACTTGCTCAAGGTAATGGTTGTAGGCAGCGCGATCACTTCCGTCAGCAACCGCCTCGCCAGTGATGCTATTGTACGGCACGAGCCATTGATACATGCGCACATAGTCAAAGTACGAGACTCCGATCTCGATCCTCCACCCTTGCGCCTCGGGATCGTACTGCTCAACAAAAACCCTCGTCCATGGGTCACTGAACGCATAGACCTGAGCCTCCATCCGCTCCTTTGCACTTTGGAGCGTGGCGGTGTAACCGTCAACCTGGTCTTGAACCTCAGCGTTATGACGATCATATATCTCTTCCCATTCCCGATCACCTTGCTCAAAGACCTCTTCGATCTCTTGGTTCCTCACTTCTACCGCTTGAGCAGTCGGAACACCGTCAACCAGTTCAGCTGGGCGATAGGCCTTTGTGCGGATCTCTTCGATCTTTGTCAAATATCCTTCAATCCTGGGTTGGAACTCTTCATTGGTCTTTTCTATGACTCCTTGCCGCAAGGTCTCATACTCATCCTGAATTCGGAGATAGTCTTCGTACTCTTGGGCAACACTCTTTCCTGGAAGAAGGGAGAGAAGATGGTTTGCACTCGCTTCGCGCATCAAGTTCAATTGGGCCTTACTATCTGCACTGAGTTCCACAACCCAATCATTTCGGTGAAGGAAGCGAGCATACCGCTTGGCTGCATCCGCTTTAGTACCAAGCGGTTTGGGAGGAACGATCTCATCGTCAGCGAGGGCGAGCATCAAGGTGGCAAAGTCATACTCTTCATAGACCTCAAGCAGTTCAGCGAGGTACTCTTCGATGGACGAATCATCGAGGGGCGAGCGGAGCGTTGCCAAGTCACGCTCAAGAGCTTCGATCAGCCGCAATGAACTCGCAATGTATTGCTGGTAGTAACTTTTACTGTCGTACGTAAACATCCCCGATACATAATACCCGCCGCCTTCAGCTTCAATTGGATCACCGAACTCGAAGTTGGATACCGAAAATACATCAAAGAGAAGCAAATCCTCTTCTACATCCCGTCCTTGAGATTGAAAATAATCAACAACGATTGAGCGATACTCCGCAGATAATTGCTCACTGATTCGCGTATGCAAATCCTGAAGAATGTGCTCTTGAGCTTCCTCTGGGGTGTCTCCATACTCAAAGAAAAATTCAAAATCCGCCGAGAGCGTTCCGATTCCAACAAGGAGTATGAGGAAAATGATACTGAGTTTCTTACGGTTCATAGCTGCCATCCATTCCCTAGGGTTATAGTAGGATATTGCGGCATCCCATTCACAAACTCAAGGCGTGCATTGAATAAAAATATTGGCTATCGGAGGGTTGTCCGATAGCCAATTGATTGAAGAATCATCCACTCCTATTCGAGTGTTGCCCGAATTCGTCGGACGCCTGCCGAGGATGATTGTTCTTTAAGGATCTTAAAGTGCCCCATCGATCCGGTGTGTTCGACGTGCGGGCCGCCGCATACTTCCTTAGAGAAGTCGCCGACTGAGTATACCTTTACCTGCTCGTCGTACCGTCCTTCAAAGAGTGCGATTGCTCCGGCCTCTTGGGCTTCCTTCAGACTCATCGTTGTGAAGCTTACCCCCAGATCTCGCTTAATTACATCGTTGACGATATCTTCGACCTGCTGAATCTCTTCTTTGGTCATCGGCTCGGGATTGGTGAAGTCAAAGCGCAGTCGATCGACGGTAATGTTCGATCCCTTTTGCCCAACGTGATCCCCTAAGACCATTCGAAGTGCTTGGTGCAAAAGGTGGGTTGCCGTGTGAAGGGCGGTGGTTCGTTCACTGTGATCGGCCAAGCCGCCTTTGAACGTTTGGTCTCCTCCGGCGCGGCTGAGCTCTTGGTGTTTGGCAAACGCTTTGTGAAACCCCTCCTCATCAACGTCAAAACCATTTTCAGCAGCAAGCTCTTTGGTCAACTCAATTGGGTAGCCATAGGTATCATAGAGTTTAAATGCGGTTCGACCGCTGATGATTCGATTCGGACCTTTAAGGAGGTTCGGTAGCATCTTTTCAAACTCTCGCTCCCCTTTGGCCAAGGTGGCGCTGAACTTCGTCTCTTCGGCGGCTAGCTCCTTCATCACAAACTCGCGGTTTTCAACCAACTCCGGATAGGCATCCTGATAGAGGTCAATGACAACCTGAGCCAACTCGGAGAGAAAAGCTCCTTCAATGCCGAGTTTATGGGCGTGGCGGACCGCTCGGCGAATGAGGCGGCGCAGGATATATCCTTGGCCGGCGTTGGAGGGAGAGACGCCTCGGGGGTCACCGAGGATGAAGACACTGGTTCGGACGTGGTCGCTGAGGATTCGGATCGACATATCATCGTCTTCATCAGCTCCATACTGTTTGTTGGCCAAGGCTTCAATCTGAGCGATGATCGGAGCAAATACTTCAGTTTCATAGACCGACTGTTTGCCTTGCAAGATAGCTATCGTTCGCTCGATTCCCATTCCGGTATCGATGCACTTACGCGCCATCTCACTGTAGGTTCCGTCGGCGCTCTTCACATACTGCATGAACACGTCGTTCCAGATCTCAAAGTACTTACCGCAGGAACAACCGGGGCGACAATCCGCTCCGCACGCCTCTCGTCCGGTGTCGATGAACATCTCACTGTCGGGGCCGCACGGACCGGTTTCACCGGCGGGTCCCCACCAGTTATCTTCCCGGGGAAGAAAGTAGATTCGATCATCGGGAACACCGAGATCACGCCACGCTTGGGCCGCTTCTTCATCCCGCGGAACGTCAGCGTCACCGGCGAAGACCGTTACCGAGAGTTCATTGGTTTCAAGACCCAATACGGTCGTCAGAAACTCGTGGCTGTAGGCGATTGCTTCTTTTTTAAAGTAATCGCCCAACGACCAGTTGCCGAGCATCTCAAAGAACGTTAAGTGGTGAGGATCGCCGACCGCTTCAATGTCGCCGGTTCGAATACATTTTTGGTAGTTCACCAAGCGCTTGCCGCTTGGGTGGTCACTGCCAAGGATGTAGGGAACAAGAGGGTGCATCCCGGCGGTGGTGAAGAGGACGGTGGGGTCATTCTCCGGGATGAGCGAGGCACCACTGATCTGTTTGTGGTCCTTGGAAACAAAAAAATCGATGAATTTTTGTCGTAATTCATTGGCGGTAAGCTGTTTTTTCATAATATAGAGATAGTAGTAAAGCTGTCGCTTCACTGTCAAGGTTGGTTCAGTCAAAGAGCTCGAGCTGTTGAATCTTCTGCTGCTCTTTTGTTGCGCTTTGAATCCCCTTCACCGCTTTGGTAATTGCGGTGGGAAGTTGGTTGGGCTTCTTGATGACAAAGACTCGTTCTTTGCCCATGAACTGCCTGGGCCAGAGAACCGCGTTGTTATCGACACTTTGTTGGTAGAAGAAGAGCAGGCGTTTTTGCTCCAAAGCAAAGGAGGCTTGGCGAACCGCCCCACCGCCATCGCGGTCTTCCACCACGACACTCGCCAAACTGAGGGCACTCATCAGGCGATTGCGCAGAAGAAAGTGAAACTTCTGAGTTTGGGTAGCCGGACCGAAGCGGCTGACCACCACCCCTTGTTCGGCGATGATCTTCTGAAGATCTTTGTGCTCGGCGGGGTATGTTTGATTCAGCGGAGTTCCGATTACCGCGATCGTCTTATGTCCTTCGGAGAGCACGCTCTTATGGGCGATCGCATCGATGCCAAGAGCTAAGCCACTGGCTACAACAAAGTTTGCTTTTCCGAGGGCGAGCGCGCTTTCGTAGGCGAGCTTTCGCCCTTCAAGGGAGGGGGATCGGGTTCCGATCACACTGACGATCGGTTGCTTAAGGAGTGAGACATCTCCTTGAGCGTAGAGAAAACGGGGGATGTAGGCGAACATGCTTACTTGTTTGGGCCAGAGCTCGCTGTCGCGACTGATCACCCAGATCTTTCCTTGCAAGGTACCAAAGGCGCGAACGTTGTGTTCATACGCCGCTCGGACAACACTGATGTCGACATCCAGCAGCTTGGCGTAGTGGGCGTAGTTCTGATCAAAGCGTTCATTGAGATCAAGAATCTCTTTTGCCGTATCAAACGCTTGATCCGCTTTTGCCTCCGAGCCTCGAGCAGCGGTTAAGAGAGTTTCGTAATGTAAGGCGTGTCGTACTTCCCAATCCATATAGCTAATGTACCATCCAAGAATAAAGAGAGCAATGCAAAAAGAAATGGCGATGAGAGTACTCACCGCCATCTCTTTTACTCAGGATGATTACTCGGCCAAGGCTTTGGCAACGTCCATCATCTGTGCGAGGTCTTCTTCAGTCGGGTTCCAGTTGACTCGGGCAACGGGTTCGACAACATCAAAGCCGGCATCTTTCAGCTGATCAGCCAGGAGCTTCGGACTTTCGCCACTCCAGCCGTAGCACCCAAAGGCAGCAGCCTTTTTCTTCTTAAACTTCAGCTCCGTTAAGAAGCTCATCCATCCACCCATGCTGGAGAGGATATTCTGACCAACGGTGGGTGATCCTACGGCAATCGCTTTGGATTTGAACACCTGCGTCATGATGTCGTTTTTGTCGGTGCGACCGATGTGGTACACTTTTACCGTTGTCTCGGGGCTTACCTTCTGAAGATCGGCAGCGAGTTGGTGCGCCAACTGCTTCGTTCCATCCCACATCGTGTCGTAGATGACGGTGATTTGGTCTTCTTGGTACGCGTCTGCCCATTTGGCGTAGGCTTCGATGATCTGAAGGGGGTTCTCCCGCCAGATCGCGCCGTGACTTGGGGCGATGATATCGATCGGAAGGTTTAAGGCAACCACTTCCTTGATCTTCGCCGCTACGAGGGGGCTGAAGGGATTTAGGATGTTGGCGTAGTACTTAATCGCCTGTTCCCAGAGGGTGCATTGGTCCGCTTTGTCGGCAAAGAGTTCTTCGACAGCAAAGTGCTGACCAAAGGCGTCGTTGGAGAAGAGGATGTTATCCCCGGTCATGTAGGTAGCCATGGAGTCGGGCCAGTGGAGCATACGCATCTCAACAAAGACGAGGCTCTTGCCGTTTCCGATATCCACCGAGTCGCCGGTCTTCACCACGTTGAAGTTCCACTCCGGGTGATGGAATTGGCCGACCAAAGATTTTACTGCGTTTGCAGTACAGTAGATTGGCAAATCGGGGCGTTTGGCCATCAAGAACGGAAGGGCTCCACTGTGGTCAACCTCACCGTGGTTCACAACGATGAAATCGAGCTTGTCGAGGTTAATCGCCTTCTCAAGGTTCCGCATAAATTCTTTGTCGTGGGGGGACCAGACGGTGTCAATCAAGACAGTCTTCTCTTCTTCGATCAAATATGCGTTCTGACTCGAACCATTGGTAATCGAGTAATCGTCTCCGTGGAAAGTTGTCAGTTCCCAGTCTACTTTCCCGATCCATGAAACATTGTTTTTAACCAATCGCTTCATCGTGTTTCTCCTTATAGGGTCTATAGTGAAAAGAGGTTATATTCTCTTTATAAGCAAACAGTTGTTTCTCCAATACGCAAGGAAAAACACTCAATCGTCCTCGTACAGCTCATTAACTAAGAGCCAGGCATCGCCGTCATCTTTTCTGAGCAATGATAATTGCTCAAACGCATAGAGGAGCATCGTTAAATGAGTCTTTTTAACTTCAAGTGGATTCTTAATGGCAACAACGCTCTTCAATTCACTGCTCTTCTCATCAAGAGCCGCAACCCGATGATACTCAGCGAGCATATCTTCTTTGGTAAATGAGAAGAAATCGTTTACCTTTAACAACAGGGTGGGCATATACCCCCGGCGAATCAGGGCAGCCTTGGTGAGATCTCGTTTCTCTTGATCAACATCCGCCCCAAGCGCTTCATACTTCGCTTTCAATGTTTCCATAGCAACCTCCGCCTCCATGATAACCAAAGAAAGGAGAAATTGCAAAAGAGAAGTGAAATTATCGGATTTTCAATTAGAAAATAAAGTTAGCTAGAGAGTTGCATTACTATCAGACCAGAAACGATAAGAAGGGCAGCAAGAATTCGGCTCATATTCACTGGTTCGGCTAAGAGAACAATCCCAATGAGAAACGCCCCAATGGCACCAATGCCCGTCCAAATAACGTAGGCAGTCCCGAGAGGGATCGTGCGCATCGCAATCCCAAGCAAGCCAAAACTCGCAATCATCGCAATGATCGTGACTATCGAGGGGGTGAGCTGAGTAAACCCTTCAGAGAGCTTCATCGCATACGCCCACACTACTTCAAGAACTCCAGCAATTAACAGATAGATCCAAGGCATAGGACTCCTCCAACATGAAATAAGTTGGGTCGTCCCAGGGTAGTAGCCCCGAAAAAACCCCTCACTCCCGAAGGAATAAGGGGCATTAGGTGCTGCCTCTCAGAGTTGAACTGAGGACACATGGATTTTCAGTCCATTGCTCTACCAACTGAGCTAAGGCAGCTAACGTCAATACGTATACCCCACATCTGTAATACTTGTCAACACCCTTTGGGAAATGAGCTTTCTTTTTGGCCGTGAAACGACTACTATCAAGCCATGGAAAGTCTTCGGGAATTATATCGAATTGGGCACGGTCCCTCTTCAAGTCATACGATGGGCCCGCGCAGTGCAGGCGAGCATTTTCTTCTTCAACACCCCCACGCCACCTCCTATGTTGCCGAGCTTTACGGATCGCTAGCCGCCACGGGAAAAGGACACCTTACCGACAGTGCACTGCGAGAGGTTTTTGGAAAAGAGGATAAGCCGATTGAGATCCTTTGGTATCGGGATGTTGAGCAAAAACATCCCAACACCCTCATCCTCAAAGCATTTAATGAAGAGGAACAGCTGATCGCAACCCAAGCGTACTACAGCGTAGGCGGGGGCAAGATCGTCATCGAAGGTGAGGATGATCCTGCTTCGACCTATATCTATCCGCCTGAACTGACAAAGATGAGTGCGATCCTTGAGTACTGCCACAAGGAAGGCCTTCAGCTGTGGGAGTTCATCCTTGAAATTGAAGGCAAGGAGATCCTTACCTACATGGAAGAGGTCTGGAACGTTATGAGCGACAGTGTCGAACGGGGCATCGAAGAGGAGGGTGTGCTTCCCGGCGGGCTAAAACTCCCCCGAAAGGCCCACAGCTACTTCCTCAAAGCGAGCAAAGGTGCCTACCCGTTGGACGATTCCGCCCTGGCGCTCTCCTATGCCTTGGCGGTCAGTGAAGAGAACGCCTCCGGCAAGCTTGTCGTTACCGCCCCGACGTGCGGCAGCTGCGGGGTTGTCCCCGGAGTGCTCTACTACTACGCCAAACAAAAGAATGTCGGAAAGACTCGAATCCTTCGAGCCCTCTTGACCGCGGGGTTAATCGGGAACTTAGTCAAAACTAACGGCTCGATCAGCGGAGCGGAGGTGGGCTGCCAAGGAGAGATCGGGGTTTCATGTGCGATGGCGGGAGCTGCGGCAGCTCAGCTGTGCGGCGGCTCGATCTTCCAAATCGAATACGCTGCCGAGATGGGCTTGGAACACCACCTTGGTCTTACCTGTGATCCGATGTTGGGTTTGGTGCAGATCCCCTGTATCGAACGCAACGCCCTCGGGGCGATGCGCTCCCTCGACCACGCCACGTACGCCTTGTTGGGCGATGGAAGGCATAAAGTCAGCTTTGACAGCGTCGTGGAAGTGATGCTGGAAACCGGCCAAGCCCTACCCTCCCTCTACCGCGAAACAAGCCTTGGCGGATTGGCTCGGGTCCTGAGTTGACAAACCAAACCCATAAGGGACACCCTTAGGCGCATGAAGGACGAACTGCTGCGAGTCGAAAACCTCACCTACACGGTAGGTGAAAACAGATCCATTCTCAAAGAGGTGAGCTTTTCGATTCCGAAAGGCAGTTTCACCCTCCTGTTGGGTCCCAACGGAGCGGGCAAGAGTGCTTTGCTTCGAATCCTCAAAGGACTCTATCCCCTCAAAGAGGGAACGATCTTTCTCGACAATGAGGATGTGACCAAGAAGGAAAAGACCCGCCTAGGTAAGATCGGTCTCGTCTTTCAAGACGCCGACAGTCAAATCGTCGGTCAAAGCGTTGAAAAAGATCTTCGCTTTGGCGTGGCAAATATGGGTCTTGAGGTTGGGGAACAAGATAGGAGAATTGAAGAAGTCCTAGAGCTTCTGTCGATGGAGAACCAGCGCCACCAAAACCCCCATACCCTCAGCGGCGGGGAAAAACGAAAACTTGCGATCGCCGGCGTTTTGGTGATGCAACCAAAGCTCATCCTTCTTGATGAACCCTTTGCCAACCTCGATTACCGATCGATTCTTGCTACTCTGAAACTTTTGCTTCGCCTCCAACAAGAAGGACACACGATCATCCTCGTCAGCCATGAGATTGAAAAATGCCTGGCTCATACCGATTACGTCTTGGTCCTTGAGCAAGGTTCGCTGGTTGAAGAGGGAACACCAGAGGAGGTACTGCCCAAGCTCACCGCACACGGAGTGTACGTACCGAAGGGTAAGCTATTGAAGGAGCTCACATGGCTGGATCGGTAATCTTCTCCTTCCGCCACCAAGATCGCTTTTTGAATAAGACTCACCCCTTTGTGAAAGTACTTGCCCTGTTAAGCGGATGCATGGTGCTCTTACAGGGCTCCTTCTATCTTGTAGCAATCATCGGAGTCTTTCTGATCATCGTAGCTGTTGGCCAACGACTCCCGCTTGCCTCCTATGCCCGCCAACTTCGCTTTTTTGTCATCCTATTTCTCCTCATCGCCACAGGGGAATACCTTCAATCACGATCGATGAGTTTGGCACTCATCGCCTTGCTGCGCTATGCGCTGATGATCCTTTTTGCCTTGCTTGTTACCGACTCGACCAGCAGCGATGAGATCGCCAGCTCCATTCCCTTCATCAATAAGACCTTCCTCGCCAGCGGCATTGAACTCACCCTTGCGATCGTTCCCATGATCTTCCTGGTCAGCGAAGAAGTCCAAATCGCCCAGCGAGCCCGCCTGAAAAAATGGACGATTAAAAGTACGTTCGAGTACCTCTCGACGATCTTTGAACTGCTCTTACTTCGTCTTGAGGAGCAAACATATGCGTTGGAGGGGCGGCTCTTCGATGCGAAACGAAGACGCACCGCCTTGCCGCTGACGTGGTATGACCTGCCGCTGATCATCGCGACAGTAACCTTTATCACTTTGAGGATCATAGGATGAACAAGGCTGAAGTACGTGCATCGATGAAGGCGTTGAATGAAACAATGGCAAGAGTAGACCACTCTTTTGAAGATACAGCAACGGTAACCACACTCTTAGGCTCCTCGCTCTTTGAAGAAAGTGAGTGGATCTTTGGATTTATGCCCCTCTTAAGTGAGGTACACATCACCCCGATCTTAGAGAAAACCCTTCAGACAAAACGCTTGGCCCTCCCCGTTTCAAACGGCGATGATACCCTTAGCTTTGTGGAAGTACAAAGCCTTGATGAGGTAGTCAAAGGACGTTTTGGGATCTATCAGCCAGAACCGGGGGTCGAAGTTCTTCCATCGACATCTACCCTCATTCTTGTCCCCGCCCTGGCGTACACGCCTAAAAAAGTACGCCTTGGGCGCGGAAGGGGTTACTATGATCGCTACCTGGCTCTTCATCAAAACCTAGTCAGTGTTGGAGTTTGTCGAACCTACCAGCTCGTAGAAGAGCTGCCGGTCGACCTCTACGATCGGCAGGTAGATTCACTGATATGTAACGGAGTGTGGTACTAGAGCGTCGAAAGATACTCGTTCATCGCCTTCGCCGCTTTTCTTCCCTGACCCATCGCTAGGATTACCGTAGCTGCCCCGAGGACGATATCCCCTCCGGCATAGACTCCTTCTAAGCTGGTCGCACACGTTGATGGATCGACGATGAAGGTGCCCTTGTGGCTGGTTTCAATGCCTTCGGTTGTAGCCTTGATTAAGGGGTTTGAGTCGTTTCCGATCGCAACGATCACCGTGTCATACTCTCGGAGGTGTTCGGTTCCTTCAATCATCATCGACCGACGTCGGCCATCCTCCTCTTCGGGGCCCAACTTACACTCAACGACCTCTACTTCCTTCACTCGGCCATCTTCACCGGGGATGATCCGCTTCGGGGCATGGAGGAACAAGAACTCAATTCCCTCCTCCTTGGCGTGAGCGATCTCCTCTCTTCGAGCAGGCATCTGCTCCTCGGTTCGGCGATAGATAACACTGACCACCTCCGCTCCGAGCCGCTTTGCGGTTCGGGCGGCATCCATCGCCACGTTTCCTGCTCCGAGGACGGCAACTCGCTTGGAGCGATACATCGGCGTCAGGGCATTCGTTTTGGCGTATGCTTTCATCAGGTTACTGCGAGTGAGATATTCATTGGCACTGAAGACTCCGATTGAGTTCTCCCCTTCAATATCCAAGAAGCGTGGTAGGCCCGCACCGCTGCCGATAAAGATTGCATCAAAGCCATCCTTATCAAAGAGCTCATCAACGGTTCGGGTTTTTCCCACCAGGTAGTTTTTCTTCAGCTCGACTCCCATCTTAAGCAGGATATCAAGTTCATGATCGACGATCTCTTTGGGAAGGCGGAACTCGGGGATTCCATAGACCAACACCCCTCCCGCTTTATGAAGGGCTTCAAAGATGACGACGCGATGACCTTCACGCCGTAGATCGGCAGCGGCGGAAAGGCTTGCCGGCCCGCTGCCGACGATCGCCACTGATTTACCACTGTCCTTACCTACGGTAGGGATCTCATCAAGGCCGTGTTCACGGGTATAGTCGGCAACAAAGCGCTCGATTCGACCGATTGATACCGATTGCTCCACATCCTTCTTTGCTTTACCTACCGTGCAGTACATCTGACACTGTAGCTCTTGGGGACACACCCGGCCACAGACTGAAGGCAGTAAACTCGACTCTTTAATGATGCCGACCGCTTTGGCGTAGTTGCCCTTCTCCGTTTCAAGGATGAAGGCGGGAATATCGATTCCTACCGGACAGCCCTTGATGCAGGGTTTGGTCTTACACTGAAGACAGCGCAGCGCCTCTACGCGAACCTGAGCCTCGGTGTACCCGAGGGCCACTTCAGCCATGTTAAAGATTCGTTCGCTCGGCTCTTGGGTTGCCATCTCTTGAAGCGGTATTTGATTGCGTTCTTTGATGGTGAGCTCTTTTTGCTCAAGATCTCGGAGCAACAACTCGGCGTTCTGATTTAGGGTTTCTCTCTTTGGATGCATCTTACGCTTCTCCCTCATTGATATCCAAGCCGATGTGACAGCGATGGTGAGCTTCTGTTTCCTGAGATTTATAGGTGCCCATCCGAAGGAGGAGGTTGTCCCAATCGACGAGGTGGCCATCAAACTCCGGTCCGTTCACGCACACAAAACGGGTTCGCCCGTCTACGGTCACTCGGCACCCACCACACATTCCCGTCCCGTCGATCATGATCGTGTTTAAACTGACGATCGTGTAGATTCCAAAGGGCTTGGTGGTAAGGGCGACAAACTTCATCATCACCGGAGGACCAATCGCCACCACGCAATCGACTTGGGTGGTTTCACAGATCTGTTTCAATGGTTCAGTGACTAATGCTTTTTCTCCGTAGGAGCCATCATCGGTTACGATGATCACTTCATCGGCGACGGCGCGCATCTTCTCCTCCATGATCACCAAATCCTTGGTTCGGGCTCCGAGGATTACCGTTACCGTATTGCCCGCCTCTTTCATCGCTTCAACGATGGGAAAGAGCGGAGCCGCTCCGATTCCCCCACCGGTACACACCACGTTTCCGTAGTGTTGAACATCGGTTGGATTGCCCAGCGGTCCGAGGAGGTTCTCGATGTATTCACCCTCCTCTAAGAGGGCTATGTGGTGCGTTGACTCACCCACTGCCTGGAAGATGATCGTAATCGTTCCGTTGACGGGATCAGCATCGGCGATCGTGAGGGGGATTCGTTCATCAAACTCGCCACCGAGTTGGAGAATAATAAATTGTCCGGCTTTTCGGGCTTCGGCAATTTCAGGAGCTTCAATCTCCATCTCAAATACTTCGGCAGATAGTTGTTTCTTACGTATAATCTTATTCACACCCGCTCCTTAAAAAAAGCACATTCGCCCAAAACGAACGATACACTAGTATTGAAAGTGTCAGCCATGTTGTCAACCCATCTCTTGGCAAACCCCTCTTCTGGTGGCAAACTACCTCTATGATTAAACGAGCAGATGAAATGAAGACCGAAGTTCGGTCACAGATGAGAGGGGGAGAGGGTGAAGCGTTCTTCACCTATCTCATGAACGCCAACGAGGTACCACATACTCGCCTCTTTTCGACGATTACTCTTGAAAGTGGCTCTTCAATCGGGGAGCACTCCCACACTGACGAGATCGAGTACTACTGGATCCTTCAAGGCGAAGGAATCGTAACGGAAGCAGACGGTGAAAAAACGGTAAAGAGAGGTGATTTGGTGGTTACCGGTGGCGGGGCCAGTCATGCGATTCGCAATGACGGAGCACAAGCACTGATCTTTCTTGCCCTAATCATCCTCGAGTAGCGGTGACGCCTTCAGGCAGCCAATTGGCTGCCTGAAGGGTGCAAGAGTAATCCGTTGTCTTACTTGATCTTTACTTCGATCGTCTTGGGAAGAACTTCCTTCTTCTTGGGAAGGGTGAGTGTTAAGACTCCATCGGCGAACTTGCCTTCGATCTTCCCTTCGTCGATCCCTTCGGGAAGGCTGAAGGAGCGCTCAAACTTCCGATAGATTCGCTCTCTCACTAAGCTCTTCTTTCCGTCAACATCCTTAAGACTCTCCTTGGCGCTGGAGATCTTCAGCACATGCTTGTCAACGTTGACGGCGACCTCGTCCTGCTTGTAGCCGGCGAGCTCCGCTTCGATGACGTAGTTCTTCTCCGTCTCATAGATATCCACCGGGGGAATCTTTACGCTGCTTGAACCCCAATCGCCCCACAGGTCATTAAAGAGCGACTCAAAGTTCGATACGGGGTTGTTCCGGTTATAGGTTACATAATATTTCATAGGGCACCTCCACGTGCTGTATTGTTCTGCCCTATACACTGCAAGAGGTGTGCCAATCTTTTATGGAGGAGAATGTAAAGAGGCTTAATTTGTTATACCATAACATATTAAACTCATCGACACTCAATATGTATAAAACAGTAACGTGAAATGAGACTTCAAAGAAGGGTAAAATACATCCATTATGTATCACAATGACCCATCTGGACTATAAAGACCCTATTTTGTTGCTTCCTGACCCACTCTAGTGATGAAAGAGTCTCACTGAGGTCATACACATCACCATCTTGTACCCATCGGCAGCAGCGATGATCTCTTCATCGCGGGTTGAGCCCCCGCTTTGGGCGATATACTCAACTCCGCTTTGCGCTGCCCGGTCGATATTGTCGCGGAAGGGGAAAAACGCATCACTGGTGAGACTCACTCCGTCACTTCCCGAGAGACAAGCTTCTTTCTCTTTACGAGAAAGGAGGGTTTCACCCCGAAGGCCCTCTTCGATGAAGATTGCTCGCTCTTGGCGCGAAAGGGGTTCTTTAAAGGTAAGGTCTTTCAACTTCGGGTGGAAGCGAAGGCGAAAGAGATCGGCCTTTTCCCCGGCAAGCCGGGTACAGGCGATTCGCGATTGCTGACCCGCCCCGATTCCGATCGCCTGTCCTCCTTTGGAGTAACACACTGAGTTGGACTGGGTGTACTTAAGGGTAACGAGGCCAATGAGAAGGTCTTGGATTACCTCAGGGGGAAGGTCCTTTCTCTTTGTTACGATCTTCGTCAAAAGAGAGGAATTCAGCGTGGCGATATTTCGCTCCTGGGTGAGAGTCATCCCGTAGAGCGTCCGCTTCTCCATTAAAGCAGGTTCGTAGGTGGGGTCGACTTGGAGGATGATAAACTTCCCCCCTTTTTTACTCTTCAACAAGGTAAGTGCTTCTGCACTATATGAGGGAGCGATGATCCCATCGCTCACCTCGCGCTTAAGAACTCGGGCAAGGGAGAGGTCGCACTCACAGCTGATCGCGACAAAGTCGCCGAAGGAGGCCAAGGGATCGGCGTTTCGCGCGCGCACATAGGCGCTGGCTATCGGAGAGAGGTCATCTTTCACATCAAAGACTCGCTTCTCTTCTTCAGTGAGGAGCAGCCCGATCGCCGAACCGGCGGGCGAGACGTGCTTAAAGGATGTCGCACTGACAAAGCCGGTCGCCTCTTCGAGCTCTTTGACCAACTGCCACCCATTGAGGGCATCAAGAAGGTTTATGTACCCCGCCTCGCCGTTGAGGGTATGCACCGGCATCGCCCCACTCTCCATCAACAAGGCCGCCTGGCCTTGATTGGGATTACAGCCATATTTCAAATTCATTCCTTCCATGATTATGCTCCTTGGGTGTTGATCAGTTCATACCCGTCGCTTCGAATCACCGCCAAGGCGATTCGCAGCGTAGGATCCAACTGATCAAAGATTGTTTGGCCAATATTGGTTGAGGGAAGGGTGTACGCAATCGGTGGGTCAACAAACGCCCGAGGATTCTGTACATCTCCTTCGTAGGTTTGAATCCGATGAGCCACCCCGGCCTTGAGGTCATTGAAGTGGGTGAAGCTGCGTTTACATGAACCGTCAGGGCTTCGAGTCAACGATGCAAATGAATAGCTCAACGCCTCGAGGTCAAACACCGCCGCGATCCGCGGGGTGAAGATCGGCTCATCCGGTTCATAGATCTCATCCTGTAATGCAGCTTCAATCGAGGTTGAGTCAACAAACCGTTCGCTGTGCATTCCGTTTGCGATAAAGAGTTTGTGGTTTTGCCGAAAAGAAGCGCGGTAGTAGAGCAAGGAGGGATCTCCCCCCTGTAGATCACTCGTTGGTTCAACCCAAAGCCCATCGCTTTTTGAGATGAGCACGCGCGCTTTACTTACCGCTGATCGAGCAGTGAGCGCGTAGATTGCAATCGGCTCGCCCTCATGAGTGAGCCCACAGCTGATCACTCGCCCCACATAGCCGTTCATCCCTTAAGCTCCCTGATAAACTCACCAACGAGAAATACCGCCTCGTCGATGCACGCTTCACACCCTAAAAGAACAACGCCATCATCTTCACCGAGGATCTCGCGGCACACCAAACTGTGCGCTTTCGCTTTGAAGCCTTCAACGAGGGCACTGGCGCGCTCGTAGGTGAGGGCCTTGGTGTTTGCTTCAATTCGGCCGGTACTGGTGAGCATGCTGATGATCGCCACTGCTCCACTGAGCGCTCCGCACGTCGCTTCATGGTTGCCCATGCCACCGCCGAAGCCCTCCATGATTTGAAAGAGGAGCTCCTCTTCAAGGCCCACCTCTTCACTGAAGGTACACGCTACCGTTTGGGCACAGTTATACTTCTTCTGACGCAGCTCATGGGCCCGTTGGATATATCGATCGCTCATCATCACGCTCCTTCTTTTACTATAGCAAAGTTGGGCCCATCATGTCGCCATAGAGTTGGTGGGAACAGGAGCATCTTCCGTTGGCCAGGTACTGCTTAATCGCACCGGGGGTGCGCTTGATCAAAAGAGTATTGCACACAGGACAAAACGTATCCTGCTCTTGGGAGGTATTCCCTCCGTAGATGTGGGGAATTCTAAACTCCTTGGCAAGTGAGAGAGCCTCGTTGAGGAAGGATTCACTGGTGGGCGGAAGATTAAGCTTGTAGGCGGGGTGGTACCGACTGAGGTGCCACACCTGAACACCCAACTCCTCTAAGATCACTCCCAACTCTTTCACATCTTCAAGGGTATGCTCGCCCTCAATGAGCAGCGTAGTTACTTCCAAGACTGCCGGAGTGTTTGCCAGCGTTTGTAAACTTTCAATCACCGGCTTTGCCGATCCTTTACAATAGCGACGATAGAAGCTTTCATTGCCTTTGAGGTCGATTGAATACGCATCGATAAAGGGGATGATCCTACTAAGAGCAGCCTTACTGAACGTTCCGCTGGAAACAAGGATCGTTGGAATACCCTCTTCTTTTGCCAGATGGGCGCAGTCAAGCATGTAATCCTGCCACACAAGTGGTTCACTGTAGGTAAAGGAGACACTAGCTTTCTCCTCCATTGCTCGTTGGATAAACACCTCCGGTGAGATATAGCGATTAGGGCGCTGTTGGTAGAACTCATGCTGGCTGATCTGATAGTTTTGGCAGAAGGAACAGGAAAGATTACATCCAAACAGCGCCACGCTGAGGGTGTGTGATCCGGGGCGAAAGTGATAGAGGGGTTTCTTCTCAACCGGGTCGAGACCTAAGGCAACAACTTCGCCATAGTTCTCGGTAATGACCTCACCACCGCGGTTGACTCGAATAAAGCAGATTCCCCGCTGGCCTTCACCAAGGGCGCACTCATGGTAGCAGTAATCACATCGTACCTTCACAGCTGTTCCTCATTGAAACTCGTTGACTGAAACACCTCAAACGTAGTCAATGAATCGGCCCATCCATCCTCTCGTAACCCCGCTTTATTTGAGAGCCGCTTCAAGGTGGTCTCCAAGTCCCAACCTTGCTCAAGGGCAACATGAGGGAGAAACACCGCCCGTTGAGTGTGATGGATCAAGATGATTCCATCGATGCCAAGGCGGATCTCCCTCGGCGAGGAGATTGGCTTTGCTTCCGATAAAAGGGAGATCTCGATGACAAGGTCTTCAAGCTCTTCCTTGGTGACTGCCTCAAATCGGGGATCGTTGAACGCCGCTTCATGGGCAAGGCGAGCAACTTGGTCAACCACACTCTGATATCCAATTAGATTTCCAATACAACCACGTAAAGCCCCTGCTTTTGTGGTAAGGGTGACAAAGACCCCTTTCTTTTGGGTAAAGAAGGGATCACCCTCCGCTTGGAGTTCTTCATAGAGGCGCAGATCTCCAACTCCCAAGGTATAGGCGATGACTGTTCGAGCCAGCATCAAGAGTGAATGATAGTATTCGTTCATCTTACCTCCAAAGAATTGACGCATAGGCGACAAAGTCATCTCTATCTCCCTGAGCGATATCGTTTGATGTGTAGTAGGTGGCTACTTCCCCCCTCATCCCTCGTTGTTTCGCAATATTGGCCACCAAGAGGGCGCTTGCCCACCCGCAGATCGTGTGCTCCTCTTTGGTAAAGAAGGTGAACGCTTTATTAATTTCTCCCATAGCTAAAAGTTCAGCAATCTTCTGATCGCGCTTTTTGACTTCCTCAGCTGGAAGGGCGCTGAAGCCAAAACGCGGACCAAAGTGTGTGAAGTCACTGCTGGAGATGATCGCAAGATCTTCGTGCTTAGTAAGCAGCTGCTCACTGAGTTCGTTGAGAACCTTGATCGAAGAGATCTGATTGATCAACGCAGTGGCCACCTTTGGTGGTTTCGGTGTATTGGCGATAAAGGGCAGGACCATCTCAATTGAATGCTCTTTTTGAAGGATGGAGTGATGCGCTGGATTTGGTTTTCCTAAGGCAAAACCCTCCAATACTCCTAAGGGGGTTTCATAGGAGTCAAAGGAAGCGGTGATGAATTGGTCGACGGCTAAGGGAGTGTAGTGACTGGGCCCGACGACTAACAGGTGGGTAATTGACGGGTTAACGGGTGAAAAGAATGGGGCAATCCCAGCAGCCGAGTAATAGAGGCCGGCGTGGGGTAACACGGCGAGGGTTGAAGGAGTCGTTTTCGTTACTGTTTTAAATCCTTCAACCAAGTTTCTCAGTTCAACCGGATCGCGGGGATACCAGGAACCGGCAAAGGAAGATCGGCGTATCATAGGAAGCCTCCGCTATCAGTATAGGACAGCGGAGGCGGACCTGAAAGACCTAAAACTTATTGAGCGTCGACGTAAGCTCGGGCTACTTTCGGGAAATCGGTGATGACACCGTCTACTCCCCAATCCCAACAATCCTCTAAGGTGCCCATCGCATTGATCGTCCAGACGTTTACCTTAACCCCGTGGGCGTGGCACTCATCAACTTGCGCTTTGCTGAGCGATTTGTAGGATGGGTGGTAGTATTGGAACCCAAACTCACTCACCGCTTCTCCGGCTCCTTGTAAACCCCACTCCATCACCAAAGCCGCAAGACCGATCTTCGGATCAATCTTCTGGGCCGTGATCAGGCTGAGGTGGTTAAAGGAGGAGAAGAACACCTTCTCTTCAAGGTTATACTTCTTGATGACCTCAATACACCTTGCTTCCAACTCAGGATAGTAGATCAGGCCAGTCTTCAGCTCGATGTTGGTAACCAACTCCGTTGTTGAAACCCACGCACAATACTCATCAAAAGAGGGAATCGCTTCAAACTCCGATCCGTCTTTGTAAAGCTTGGCGGCATTGAACTTCTTCAACTCGGCAAGGCTATGGTCAAAGACTCTTCCGCTGCCAGTTGTTGTTCGGTCCAGGGTTTCATCGTGAATGATGACGACCTGACCGTCTTTGGAGAGTTGCACATCCAGTTCGATTCCATCGGCTTTAGCTTCCAATGCTTTTTTAAACGCAAGCATCGTGTTTTCTGGGTATGCACCGCTATATCCTCGGTGAGCATAAATCTTCATAACAACTTCTCCTTCTTAAACTGCACCATAAATCAAGTTCGGTAAGAGTAAACTAATCGCAGGTATGTACGTTATAAACAAGAGTGAAACCAAAAGGGCGATAATGAAGGGAATTGATTCCTTTACAAAATCGGCGATCGGGCATTGGGTGATCGAACAAGTGGTAAACATCATTGAGCC
>CAYUHP010000014.1:19669-27969 GCA_964444595.1 uncultured Sphaerochaeta sp.
CCGAAGACGTTCGCCGAAACGATGATGAGAACGACGCCGCTGGTTCCGAAGATTGTTTCCTTCAACACCGGGATGATGTGCTCACTGCCGAGTTCCTTGTAGATGAACTTACCGACGATGATACAGTAGACCACTGCAACCGCACCCGCTTCGGAGGGGGTAAACATCCCGATTCGGAGGCCTAAGATAATTCCGAAGGGAAAGA
Organism: uncultured Sphaerochaeta sp.; assembly: GCA_964444595.1. Taxonomy (GTDB): domain Bacteria; phylum Spirochaetota; class Spirochaetia; order Sphaerochaetales; family Sphaerochaetaceae; genus Sphaerochaeta. The sequence continues at coordinate 19,875 of CAYUHP010000014.1, forward strand.
GTAGCGCCCAAAGTGAATCAAGCGATTGTTTGGCGATCTCCATTCCACTGGCTCGCTTCTCTCGAACCGGCTTGTAGCCGCGCTTCTTAGAAACGATATGAACGACAACCATCAAGGTAATCGTCATCAAAATCCCCGGAAGGTAGCCAGCTGCAAACACCCGCCCAACGGATACGTTGGCGATGAGGGCGTAGATGATCAAGTTGATCCCCGGAGGAATAACCGGCGTAACGGCCGAAGATGCGGCAGTGATCGCCGTGGAGAACGCTTTGGAGTATCCCCGCTTTTCCATCTCGGGAACGAGCATCTTGGACTGCATCGCCGCATCGGCGTTTGCCGAGCCGGAGACTCCGCCCATCAACATCGAAAGCAGAACGTTCACCTGAGCAAGGCCGCCTTGCATGTGACCGGTAAGCACATCGGCGAACTGCATCAACTTCTTGGAGATTCCCGCGTAGTTCATGATCGAGCCGGCCATGACAAAGAACGGAATTGCCAAGAGCGGAAAGGACTGCGTCGAAGTAACGAACTTCTGCAAGATCAAATCAACCGGCGAACTGGTGTCGATGATTGCAAAGTAAAAGAGCGAAGATCCAAAGAGCGCATAGGCGATTGGAATACTAGAAAAATAGAGGATAAAGACTAACAAAATAGGCAAATATGCGATCATGCTTCTTTACCTCCCTTCACATCTTGAATAAAAAAGTATATGGCATAGATCGTCATCAGAGCGAAGCTCACTAAGATTGACGATGAGATATACGCTGTTGAGATTCCGAGAACCGGAGTTGGCTTGCGATAGGAAAGCGAAAGATAGATTATCGCAATATACGTAATGTAGCCGTTGATAAACACGAGAATTGCATCAACGACCAAGGTGATGAGTTTCTTGAGTTTAGGTGGAGCGTAGTTGACGATCATATCGACACCCACGTGGGCTTTGGCTTTGTATCCTGCCGCCGATCCGATGAAGACCGACCATACAAAGCAGGCGGTAGCTACTTCCTCCGACCAATAAAGCCCGGTTTTAAAGAAGTAGCGAAGAACAACGTTGATCATGACTAAAGCCGTGGTCACAATGATAAATCCACTGGCAAGAATCAACTCAGCGTTGTAGAGGTATTTCTTAATAGCTGATGACATAGAAGGTAATCTCCTTACCGAAAAAAGAGGCCAAAGGCCGTGTGTATATCATACACGAAACCTTTGGCCTGTATAGCACAACTTACTTAGGCATCTTTGCCAATTCACCCTTAAGAATCTCGTAGATTCCAGGAGTTACTCCCTTCATGTTTGAATACACGCTGGTTACGGTCTTTGCAAATGCTTCGGAATCAACTTCGTTGAACTTGTGTCCCTGAGCCTCGAGGCGGGCTTTGGTGGACTCATAGTTGTTCGAAATTTCCGTGTTCATGTGCACTGCACCGGCGGCAAACTCTTCGGCGATAATCTTCTGGTATTCAGCGGGAATCTTGTTGAATACATCGACGTTGATGTATACACCACAGGTTCCGAGGAAGTGCTGGGTGAGGGCCATGTTCTTGGCAACCTCGGCACTACCGTTGGAGCCGTAGGCATCCATCGTGCCTTCGAGTCCGTCAACGACGCCCTGCTGGACGGCACTGAGGGTTTCGGCAAAACCGATCGGGGTGGAGACTGCACCCATTGCATTGAGGGTGTCGATGAACAGCTGACTGCCGGGAACGCGAATCTTGAGGCCCTTCAAATCTTCGGGGGTCACGATTGTTTTGTTCGTCTTCAGGTTTCGGAACCCAAAGATGTAGTCAAGAGCCAACACCTTAATGCGGTGCTTCTCTTCCAGCTCTTTCAACCAACCCTGCACGAGCGGGGTTTGAATCATGTACTGGTACTCTTCAAATGAGTTGTACAGCATCGGTCCAACAAGGGCGTTGAAGTCGGCGATGTAGTCACCAAGGTAAGAAGGGTCTTCTACCGAGATGAAGTTCGCTCCGCGAGCGACTTGTTCAACACCATCCTTATAGACAGCAAGCTGGCTCTGAGGGTAATGCTGGACATCGATGGCACCATTGGTGCGCTCGTAGATTCGATCACGAACGATCTCAAGGGACTTCGTCAACTGCTCATTGGGTGCAAATACGTGACTCATGCGCAAGACGAGGTGATAGTCATCACCTTTCGCTTCTTTGGCACCTTGGGCAAACACCGGCGTGATCAGCACGGCAACCACCAGTAAGGCCAACAACAATTTCTTCATGTGTTCCTCCTTAGTGAACATTAAACGTTTTTAAGCAAAATTTTGATTAATTTTACTCTCACTCTTTCACCAGTGTAGGAGGGAATTATCCAAATGTCAAAGCAAATTATGAACAATCATTCAGCAAACTGTTCTCTTTTGAAACAAAATCCTAAGTTTTTGTTGCATTCCACAGTTAAATATGCTTAACATAAATGTGTGAGTACAAAAAAAATTACATTAAAAGATATCGCCGACCAAGTCGGTGTATCCTCGGCCAGTGTTTCAATGATTCTAACCGGGAAGAACCTCAACCGCTTCAGCGATGCCACAATCGACGCGGTCTATCACTCAGCCCGCGAACTTGGTTATAAGACTAAACGGGCAAAAAAAGATCGACAAGTAATTCTTATTGTGTGTCCCTCGGTCATCAACCCCTACTTCGCCACGATCATCCAGGGGATGGAGCAAGAAGCGCACATTCGGGGACTGAAGACGATGGTGATGACCACCTACTGGGATATCGAAAAGGAACGGTATGCGTGTGAGTTTGCAAAGAATCCAATCGTTTACGGCGTGATCTTTGCAATGATCCCCCAAGATCCGGATATGGTCCGGGAGTTAAACACCTTTGTTCCGGTAGTCGCCGTTGGTGATAAGCAAAACGAAGTTGGCCTGGATACCGTCGATGTCAACAACTTCAAAGCCGGGACCCTCGTTGCCAAACACCTTCTGGGTCTGGGACACACAACGATTGCCTACCTCTCAACGAGCTTGAATAACGAGCACAGCGCCCGGGTTCGTCGCTACGAAGGACTGAAGACGACGATTGAAGCGGCGGGGGCTAAGCTGTTCCTCTACACTACCGAGGTTCCGGCGATCGTTGAGTTAAACACCGTCGACATCGAACACCAAAGTGGACAAACCCTCGCCAATCGCTGCCTGACCCAAACTCCGGAGGTTACGGCGATCGTAGCCGTCAATGACATGGTTGCCTACGGAGTTATCGATGCGATCCAGGATGCCGGAAAGAGGATCCCCCAAGATATGAGTGTATGCGGCTTTGATAACATCTACCCCTCTTCCTTCAACGGAATCGAACTCACTTCCGTTGAACACTACATCGTTAAAGGAGGACGCAGTGCGGTTCGCCTCCTGTGTGAAAAGATCGAACCGAGTTCAAATCGAACGGTGGAGCGGATGGCAGTTACTCGAGTTGAGTATGAAAACACTCTAATCATCCGTTCGTCGACTGGAAAGCCAGCTGCTCATTACGGCAGGTGAGACTCTTGCGTGATGTAAGATGGGGGCTTTATCCTGTGAGAGGAGTTGGTTTTTGAGAGAGTGTTTTTTTCATATTGGCTTCCTTAGTCGCAGGAAATATGATATGGATTGTCAATATCTTAGTACTTTGGTTGTATTTGTAATACTCCGAGGCTACTCAAGCGCTCATTGAGCACATATGAATAGGATGCTACCCAGGGAGGGAATGCAATTGGCGGTTTTAGCTACACCTTTACGAGAAAAGATGAGCAAGCGGGCTAAACGTGATATGTGGACATTCTTTGCTTTCACCGGTCCTACGTTCATCCTTTTGGCCATATTTATCTTTTGGCCAATCTTTTACTCATTCTACTTAAGTCTCTTTAAGTGGAATATGATCAGTCCGAGAAAAACATTCTTAGGCTGGCAGAACTACAAAGATATGTTCAATGATGAGGTGTTTAAGCTTGTTGTGAAAAACACCCTTGTCATGGCGTTCTTCACCGTTGTGGTGAAGATGGCCCTCAGTCTTTACTTGGCGACTCAGCTCAACAAGAAGATCCGTGGCTCAAACATATATCGAGCGATTATCTTCAGTCCGACCTTTACGGCAAACGTTGCGATCGCGATGGTCTGGGCGTGGATCTTTGAACCCACCTACGGACTCATGCGCTCCTTCCTCCGGCCGTTGGGCCTTCCGACGATCGACTGGCTTAACTCAACCAGTCATGCCCTGCCCGCAGTAATCATCGTGTTGATTTGGAGTGGAATCGGCTACGACATGGTTCTCTTTCTGGCCGCTTTAAAGAATGTTCCGCTTGAGATCTATGATGCCGCCCTTGTTGATGGAGCAAGTCCCTACCACGTGTTTTGGAAGATTACCTTTCCGCTCATCAGCCCAACCACATTCTTCTTGACGATTACCGGCTTCATTAATGTGCTCAAGGCGTTCGATATCGCCCGGATTATGACTGAAGGTGGACCATTGAACTCTTCAAACGTCTATGTTCACTACCTCTATCAAAATGCATTCCAGTGGTTTCGAGCGGGCTACGCTTCCGCCCTTGCGTTAGTTCTCTTCCTATTCATTATGATTATCACCTTGATCCAGAACAAGCTCTCCAAGAACTGGGTTCACTATTAAACGGAGGCAGATGATGAAACATCACATAAACACGCGAGCGCTTGCTTCCAAACTTGTTACTCACTTTGTGCTTCTTATCGCAACGCTGGTTATCGGCCTGCCCTTCCTCTGGATGCTCTCCACCTCGATTAAGAGCCCCCGGGAAGTTGCGATGTTCCCACCGATTTGGTGGCCGAAGGTGGTTCGACTCGATAACTTCGTAACGGCGTGGAACACCGCCCCGTTTGGACGATTCTACGTCAACAGTATCGTCACCGCTGCGGCAGGGGTAATCTTAGGAGTCATTACCGCCGCCTTTGCCGCCTATGCGTTTGCCCGCATCCGCTTTAAGTATCGCGACTTCTTCTTCCTCGTCATGCTGGCGGCGATGATGATCCCCGGTCAGGTTGCCTTGATTCCCAACTACGTCATCCTTGCCAAGTTAAAGTGGATCAACACCTACAACGGTATCGTGGTTCCCCACATCGCAAACGTCTTCGGGGCGTTCCTCTTACGGCAGTACTTCCTGACGATCCCGATTGACCTCTATGATGCGGCCCAGATCGACGGCTTGGGGCACACCCGAACCCTCTTCCACGTTGCCCTGCCCCTCTCCCGGCCGGTGTTGGGAACCCTGCTTTTATATCTCTTTATCCAAAAATGGAACGCCTATCTCTGGCCGCTTATCGTAACGAGTAAACAGAATATGCGAACCCTGCCCGTCGGTTTGGCGATGATTCGAAGTGCTGAGTATTCGATCGGGCCGGAGCACTTGATGGCTGCTTCGATCTTTGTGCTGGTACCGGTGTTAATCGCCTACTTCCTTGCACAAAAGCAATTAATTGAAGGTATTGCAGCAGGCGCCGTGAAAGGCTAGCTGTTTGTATCGTATTGACAACCCTTTGGGGTTAAGGACATTTCCAAGGAGGAAATAATGAAAAAAGGTATGTTAGTACTTGTTGCGCTACTCATCGCAACAACGGTTCTCTTTGCAGCGGGAAAAGCTGAAGAGAAGAAGCCGGATCGAATTGAGATCCTGTACTGGCGGAGCCTCACCGGAGTAGCCGGGGACGCTCAGGAAGAGATCGTCCGACGATTTAACGCATCGCGGGATGACATTCACGTAGAGGTTGAGTTCCAAGGTGCATACGCAGAGATCTTGCAGAAGATGCAGGCCGCCCTCGCCGCCGGCGATGTGCCCGATCTTGTCTTGCTCGATTCGCCGCACCTTCAGATCTTTGCCAAGGATGAAGCAGTTCGAAATCTTGACCAATTCGTCAAAGACGAAGGAAAAGGATTCCTCGATGACTACATCCCCGGTCTTTTGGCGGACAGCTACTACGATGGAAGTCTCTACGCCCTTCCGGCGCTGCGATCAACACCGCTACTCTACGTCAACGCCGATGCCCTCGTCGAAGCAGGTCTGCCCAAGCGAGCCCCGGCAACGTGGGATGAGTTCCGTGAGTACGCCAAGAAGTTGACGAAAGTGAACGCCCGGGGAGAAACCACCCAGTACGGCGTTGGCTTTACCCTCGGTGCAACCACCGCTCACTGGTACTTCCAGGGTGCTGTGTATGCGTATGATGGGGCGGTCAGCGACGAGAAGTTCAACATGCACCTGCATGAAGAGCCCGCCGTCAAAGCAGCAACGCTGTGGCAAGATATGGTCTTCAAAGATAAGAGTGGTGTTCCTTCCACAACGCACGACGACCTCTTCAACGGCAAAGTTGCAATGGTCTTTGGTTCCACCGGTTCAATGGGTAACGTCATGAGCCGAGCCGACTTTGAAGTCATTCCCGCCTTCATCCCCGGCCAGGTCCGTAATGGTGTTCCCGTAGGCGGTGCTGTCATGGCAATGCCTTCAACCGACAAGTGGCGGCAGTGGGCTGCTTGGGAGTTCATGAAGTTCTTCACAACCCCCGAAAACCAAGCCTACCTCGCCGAAATCACCGGTTACATGCCAGCCCGAGCTTCCTCGGCAAAGGTTCCTTCCTTAGTTTCCTACTATAGCGCGAACCCTCACTGGCAAGTAGCAGTCGACCAGTTGGCCTACGTCCAACCTCAGGCGAGCGTCATCTCCCTGCCTAAGGGCACTGAGATTCTCCGCCAGATGGTTGAGAAACTCTTAATTGGTAACCAGGATGTCCGTAAGGTCATGGCTGAAACCGAAGCCGACTTAATCAAGGAATACAATGAGAACTTCAAGTAAGCATTGGATTTCGTTCATCACGATGGCCGCGTTTGCGGCCATCGTTCTCATGGGAGCAACGAGCTGTGCAACCCTTGATCGGAAGGAGGCTGATGTGAGTTTAATACAGGTAGTGGCCCACCGCGGCGGATCACTTCTCGCCCCTGAAAACACGCTGCTCGCCTTCGAGGCAGGAATAAAGGCGAAAGCCGATCAACTCGAGTTGGATATCCATCTCTCCAAAGATGATGTGATGATCATTATGCACGATCCAACCCTGAAGCGAACCACGAACCAAAGCGGAACAATTGGCGACTATACGGTTGATGAACTCAAGCAGTTCAATGCCGCTAGTAGCCATGAGGGTCACCCCTTTACGGAGATTCCGACCCTCAAGGAGGTATTGGATCTGGTAAAAGATACCGATCTTGAGCTTCAGATCGAGATCAAGGTCGATAACGATGGAAACAGGTATGAAGGTATTGAGGAACAATTAGTTGCAATGCTCAACGAGTACGATCTTATCGATCGTTCGATCATCATCTCCTTTGATTTTCCCTCACTAACTCGCATTCATGAACTTGAACCGAAGCTTCGAAGAGGAGCATTGGTCAGCAAAGACTATATGAGTAAGATTGGATCGAAGGGACCCGATGCTGTTGCCCAGGGAATAAAAGATCTTGGTGTTGAGTTCATTGGAATCAATCATGTCTACCTTTCGGCAAACCTCTACGCCGCCTTGCGCGTTCAAGGCTTGGGAGTTGGAGCATGGACGGTTAATGACGAGTCAACGATGAAAAAGATCGCCGCCCTCGGGGTAGACTTTATCACCACCGACCGCCCCGATCTCTTAGTCACAACGCTCGGGCGCTAAGATCGAAGCTATCACATAGATACGGAGGGGTTTCCCTCCGTTTCTTTATAGTAGTGTCTACAACATGCCTACAAAACTCAAACATTTTGCCTGTAATTGAGGGTTTCTTAAGCCTAATAAAAGAGAAAGGCAACCCGTTTCCCAGCCAATGCTGGTGAAACAAGCTGCCTCGAAAGCCTGGTAGATTAAGGAATTACCATCCTGTCGTGGGCCTTTGCACATCGACAGTCCATTATCAGACCAACTATTTAGCAGGGATAGGACTCGAACCTATGACCTTTGGGTTATGAGCCCAACGAGCTGCCAACTGCTCCACCCTGCGGCGATTTCTTAGTTAATATATGGAAATTACCAAAAAGTGTCAAGGCGGTGTTGCTCTGTTGCATTTGAAGGTAGTTCTGTTATGATAATCAACGCTGGTATCTACCAGAG
>CAYUHP010000015.1:0-13692 GCA_964444595.1 uncultured Sphaerochaeta sp.
TCTATTTGTGCTTGGGATTCGGTGTTGTACCCGGGCACGAGCGTTGTTGTGCCCACTCGGTATGGCTTAGATTTAGGAGTTGTTGTAACCAACGCTGATCAGCTCAACAAAGAGTATGTAGGCGGAGACACAAACATTCGCGGTTGCTGCTTCAACGCCGAGCCGTGGGATGGGGTTGAGTCCGCTGAAGCCTTTGAGCCGAGTGATGAGATCGTCTACAACGACCAGCCGGATGAACATCAATGCTCCTCCTGCAAAGGGTGTCTTCCCTCCTTTGAGCCGATGGAGGTTCAACTGCAGGGAGATGTGCAGTGGATCAATCGCCTCGCCACTCCAAGTGATTTGGCTCGATACCAAGAGCTGTGCGAACAAGAGGATGAAGCGATGCGAATCTGTCGCGAGAAGATCGCCGAACGCAAGCTGGAGATGAAGTTGGTTACCACCCACTTCCTTCTCGGCGAGGCGAAGATCATCTTCTTCTTTACTGCCGATGTCCGAGTAGACTTTCGCGAGTTGGTCAAAGATTTAGTTGCTATCTTTAAGATCAGGATTGAACTACGCCAAGTCGGAGTTCGGGATGAGAGTCGAGTCCTCGGTGGTTTAGCGGTTTGTGGCCGCGACTACTGCTGCCATGCGATGACCGATACGTTAAATCCTGTTTCGATTAAGATGGCGAAAGAGCAGAACCTCTCTTTGAACTCGATGAAGATCTCCGGTCCGTGTGGGCGGTTGTTGTGCTGTTTGAGTTATGAATATGACTTCTATAATGAAGAGAAGCAAAACTATCCCTCCCAGGGGAGCCGATTGAAGGTGGGCGGTGACTTGATGAAAGTTACCGAAGTGAACATACTGTCAAAACAGATTACCTTAAGCGGCAGCGAAGGCAGGATTACGAATCTTCCCCAAGCGGCATTGGTTTTTAACGATCACGCAAATCGATGGGAAGTGAAGCGCGAATACGTTGCTGAACTTTTATCGAACTGAAATAAAGTATTGTATTGACCAGTTTTAGTGACTGTGATATGTTTTGAGACCATCGACGCCCGAGCTATGGGTTATCATTTTTTGTATAGTTAAGTATTGTGTTGAATACGTTTGGAGGCATAACGTGAGCATTAACAGGTCAGCTGAAAAAAGAGAACGGCAGAACCGCAAGCGCAGACTGAGAAATCGTGCGGCAAAGTCTACGATGAAGACCGCAATTAAGAAATTTAACGAGGCTGTTGCTTCTGGTGATGTTGCAAGTGCCACAACCAGTTTGGCCCTTAGCCTTAAGTTGATCGACTCCACCGCAAGTAAGGGAGTCATCCATAAGAACACCGCAGACCGCAAGAAATCTAGGTTGCAACTCCGCTTTAACAAATTGGAGCAGGCGAACGTCGCCCAAGCGTAAGTAACCTTGACATCTTGGAGGAGATAGCATGGCAAACCCTAAATTGACCAAAGCAATGATCATAGAAAACCTCTATGAGAAGCACGGGATCAACCGGGCCGATATCCATTCGATCATCGATGAGTTCTTTGAAGAAGTCAAAGAAGGCTTGAAAAAAGACCAAGTAATCGAGTTGCGTGGTTTTGGAACCTTCGAGGTTCGAACCCGAAAGGGTCGAGAAAAAGCTCGAAACCCGAAGACGGGTGACCTTGTTTCAGTTGAAACTCACGGTGTAGCAATCTTCCGCCCGGGCAAAGAACTCAAAGAATGTGTCTGGGACCTTCGAAGTAACGAATCTACTGACAATTAACTAGGAGCGCATCCTTGACCAGTTCGATTTCCCGAAGAAGCCTCAGAACCGTGGGTTCTGAGGTTTTTGCTCTTCTTGCAAGTGCATTTATTTACTCTCTCGCGTTTCCCGGCTTTATCAACACCACCGGTTTTGGGTGGATTGCGTTCTTTGCGCTGATTCCGCTCTTTATGGTGATTCGGACAACGACGTGGAAATTGGTAATCCCGTATGGATTCTTCTATGGGTTTGTCTTCTACCTCTTCTTTAATTACTGGTTGAAAACATTCCACCCCCTGGCGATTCTTCTGGTCCCGATCATCAAGGGCGGGGAGATGATCGCGCTGTTTCCCGCATTAAAACTCAGCCAGCGCTTCTTTAAGAAGTATAGCTACCTCGTCGAAGCGGTGATCTATGTCGCGTATACCTACCTGTCGACCAACTGGTTTGCCGGCTATCCGTATGGAATGCTGGGCACGGCGATCTACCGGTATCTGGTTTTGATCCAAATCGCCGAGATCACCGGAGTTTGGGGAATCACGTTCTTGATGGTGTTGCCCCAAACGTTCTTGGCGTTCTTCTTCGTTGAAAAAAGAAGGGAGTTTCTCTCCTTCGCCAAGGAACACCTTATTCCCATCATCGGCTATGCAGTTTTAGTGATCGCTTCTCTTATCTTTGGAATCGTCAGCTTGATCTATTGGAGTGGCCAAACGCCCGATTTGAACTGGAAGGTTGCTACGATCCAACACAGTGCCGATACGTGGAAGGGCGGTTATGCGACCTACAAGAACAACTTTAACAACCTTCGTCGACTCAGCTTGGAGGCCCTTACCCGCGATCCGGATATTATCCTTTGGTCGGAAACCGCGTTTGTTCCCTCTGTTGCCTGGCACGAAAACTACCCCTCCGACCCCGATACTCGAATCTTGGTCGATGAGTTTGTGGCGTTCGGCAAGAGCCTACCCGTTCCCCTGGTAACGGGAAACCCCGAAGGTGTTATCAAAGACCCAAACCTTCCCGCCTTCAGCGCCAATGGGGATTGGAACCGAATGGACTACAACACCGTTATCTTCTTTGAAAACGGAAAGATTAAAGATACCTACCGCAAACAGCATCTCGTTCCTTTTACCGAGCACTTCCCCTATGAGAAACAACTGCCGTGGTTGTACCGACTGCTCTTGGCCAACGATTACAACTGGTGGGAAACCGGCTTTGACCCGGTGGTGTTTACCACCGACGAAGGAGTCCGCTTCTCCACTCCGATCTGTTTTGAAGACGTATTCGGCTACCTCAACGCCAACTTCGTTGCCAATGGAGCGGATGTCATCGTCAACATGACCAACGATGGGTGGTCCAAAGCGGTCAGTGCTCAGATGCAGCACCTGGGCCTAGCGGTCTTCCGCTCGATCGAGAATCGGCGCACGACAGTTCGCGGAACGAACAGCGGGATGACGTGCGTCATCGATGTTAATGGTAAAGTCGTTGATCTGATGGAGCCGTTCAAAGTGGGGTGGAAGATCTATGATGTTCCCGTCTATACCCAGGAGAACCATGGCTTCACGTTCTACACGAAGCACATCGATCTGTTTGCCTTTATCTCGATCTATCTCTCCTATGGACTTCTGCTCTTTGGGTTTATTCGCTGGTTGGTAGGAAAACGAAAGAAATCATGAACTATACACGAGCTTCCCTCTTTATCATTGGAACCGAGTTAACTCGGGGCGTGATCAGCGACCGCCACGGGCGTTTAATCAGTAGCCAGCTGACTCAACTTGGTTACAAGGTCGAGCGAATCATCATCCTTCCCGATGATGGCTCAGTTGCTCGGTTGCTGAAGGAGTGCGTGAAAACATGTGACGTTGTCCTGCTCACCGGAGGCCTGGGGCCAACCAGTGACGATATGACCCGCAGTATTGTAGCTGAACTTGGGGCAGTGGAATTGGTTAGACACCCTGAGGCGTTTGCATCTCTCTATGAGCGTTTGGGCGAACGGGTCTGGGGAGCAAACGAACAGCAGGCGATGATCCCTGCGGGCTTTGATGTGATCCCTAACCCCAATGGAACCGCGTGTGGGTTCCGAGGTTTTGTCAACGTCGATGGACGGGAGGTCCTCGTTGTTGCGATGCCTGGTCCACCACGGGAGATGGATCCGATGTTCTTTGAGTATGTTCGCCCGATCCTCGGCGAGCTCTCCGGGCACAACGACTTTGAACGTAGCGATTACTCCACATATTTGATCGCCGAATCAAAGTTGGAGGAGCTGTGCCGATCCGTTACCTTTAACGGTTTGGAGTGGGGGACTCGCTTTCAAGAACAGACGATCAGTTTGTACATCGCCGGTGGCAACCAAGCGGAGCGAACGGCGATGGTGGAAAAGCTCCGCGCCCTTGTCGGCCCCTCCTTGGTCGTTGATGGGGATGTTCAACCCGTTGAGCTGTTGATCAAAGAGCTCAAAGAACGGGGTGAATCGATCGCGACCGCCGAAAGCTGCACCGGTGGATTGGTGGGAAAGCTCCTTACCGATCAAAGCGGATCATCCGCTTGGTATTGGGGTGGAGTGAACTCCTACGCCAACGAAGCGAAGGTCAACCTTCTTGGGGTAACGGAAGAGACGATTGTAACCTATGGGGCGGTGAGCGAGCAGTGTGCCTTAGAGATGGCCGAGGGTGTCCTTAAACAAAGCAGTGCCCAGTGGGCGGTTTCGGTAACAGGTATCGCCGGACCGAGTGGGGGCAGTGAAGAAAAACCGGTTGGTACGGTGTGCTTTGGCTTCGCATCAAAGAGGTTTGAAAGTCAGAGTGTTACCGTGAATCTCAGTGCCTACAGTAGGGATATTGTTCGCAGACGGGCCGCCACCGTGGCATTTTTACTCGCTGCGCGCTACATCCAAGGAGGGCGTTTGCTTGACACTGTAGAGAAGTGGCAATATAGTTAAAGGTACGGATGGCGGGGCAGTCCAAGAGCCTTGTATCGATATCCCCCGCATATGCTTACATGCTTAGTAACCGTTAGAGGAAATGGCGTTGTGCGCTCGAATTGCGCCCAAAATAGAATGCCTGTTTCCGTTGGAGTGATCCCCATGTCAGTTGAAGAAGTAGAAAAAACCTCAGCCGAGGCGACTGAAGAAGTAAAGCCGGCAAAGCCAGCTAAACGAGTCGTCGTCAAAAAGAGTCCTGAAGAGGCTCCCAAGGAAGAGGTAAAACGCAAAGTCGGTCGGCCTCGAAAACAAGCCACCGCTGTTCCCAAAGAAACCCCAGCCGCTGAAGCGGCAACCCCCCCGCCGCCACCACCTGTTGAAAAACCTCGCCCTGTGCAGCGAAAAACACCCAATCGTCAAACAAACCGCAACACCCAAAACCGAAAGGGCAACTACCCAAAGAGTCAAAGCTTCGGCCCCGCTCGTCCTTCGGCCCACTTAAATATTGAAGACACTTCGATTGATCTGAATATCGAAGAGCATCCAGAAGCTCCGGTTCTCGAACTTGAGTACTATGCAACCCTGGGAATTGATGAGCTTCGAAAGGTCGGAGTTACTCGCGGTCTGGACAGCGAAGCAATCCTTGATATGCGCAAGCAGGAGATCGTCGCTGAGATCCTCCGCCGCCATACCGCCGAAGGCGGGGTGGTCGTCGGGACAGGGACCCTTGAAATCCTCCCTGATGGCTTCGGCTTCCTTCGCTCCCCGGCAAACTCCTACCTATCCGGCCAAGAGGACGTCTACGTCTCTCCGGCTCAAATCAAGAGCCTCTATCTGAAAACCGGAGATGTGGTGTACGGACAGGTCCGGACCCCGAAGGAGAATGAGCGCTTCTTTGCGATCCTTAAAGTTTTGAAGGTTAACGGCGATGATCCGCTACAAGCAAAGATTCGCGTTCCCTTTGACAGTTTAACCCCGCTCTTCCCTGATGAGCGACTTCAGCTGGAAACAACGGATGAGGATATTTCAACCCGAATCATCGATATGTTCAGCCCGATCGGTAAAGGCCAACGATCATTGATCGTTGCTCCGCCGAGAACCGGTAAAACCGTTCTTTTACAGAAGATCGCCAATTCAATCGCTACCAACCACCCCGAGGTAATCCTCATGGTCTTGTTGGTTGATGAGCGCCCCGAAGAGGTTACCGATATGCGCCGCCACGTCAAAGGTGAAGTAATCGCTTCAACGTTTGATGAGCAGGCGAGCAGGCACGTCCAAGTTGCCGAGATGGTCATAGAGAAAGCAAAACGTCTTGTCGAGCATAAGAAGGATGTGGTCATCCTCCTCGACTCGATCACCCGCCTCGCTCGGGCCTACAACCAAACGGTTCCGGCAAGCGGAAAGATCCTCTCCGGTGGAGTTGATTCCAACGCCCTTCACAAACCCAAGCGTTTCTTCGGAGCCGCGCGAAACATTGAGCATGGCGGATCGTTGACGATCGTGGCCACCGGCTTGATCGAAACGGGTTCGCGGATGGATGAAGTTATCTTTGAAGAGTTTAAGGGAACGGGTAATAACGAGATCATCCTCGATCGGCGCTTGGCCGATAAGCGCCTCTTCCCGGCGATCAACATTAAGAAGAGCGGAACCCGACGGGAAGACTTGCTCCTACCCAGTGATGAGGCGGCCCGAATCTGGCTGACTCGCAATGCGGTCAATGATATGGATGAGCAAGAGATGACGCCGTTCCTCATTGACAAAATCCGCAAGACCAAAGATAATGAGGCGTTCTTGCGTTCGATTAATACGGGCATGTCCGTCAGTGGCTCAGCCTATTAACGACGCGCTGTTAAAACGGTAGTCCGCTGTATACTGCCAGCGGAAGATATACCAGGAGGAAAGTATGAAAGATAAGATTCATCCGCGCTATGAACTCACTGAGGTCAAGTGCTCCTGCGGAAATGTGATCAAGACGAAGACCACAGCCCGCTCCATGGAGGTCGAGATTTGCTCGGCATGCCACCCATTCTTTACGGGAACCCAGAAGATGGTTGACACTGCAGGAAGGATTGAACGCTTCAAGAAGCGCTATAGTCTGGAGAAGTAGCGATGACGAAAGAGCCACCTTCGGGTGGCTTTTTCATGCCCTTTTGCTCGAAAAAACCCTATTAGAGCGTAATTTCACGAGAAATCAATTCCTACAATTTCAGTTTTATTGTTGCATTGTCTGGTCAAGTATCCTACACTGAGCTTGAATTTAAGGGTGAAAGATGGAACAGCTCATAGCAAAGCACAAAGAGGAGTATGGTCGTACCCCCGAGGTAATTGTGCAAGTGCCCGGCACTTGTACGGTTCTTGGTGGGTATGCTGATGCGTGCCGCGGCTGGTCATTGGTCGGTACCGATCGCTCGACGATGTATGTTGCGCTCTCCGTTCGGGATGATAATTTAGTCCGCCTGTACAATGCAACACTCAATGATCGGAAGCGATTTCCGCTGAACAATATTAAGTTCAGAAAAGAAGACCGATGGGGAAACTACCCCAAAGGTGTCATTGCGATGATGGTCGCCGATGATCATGAGATCCCCGGTCTCGATATTACCCTCAAAGGCCGCCTGCTCTATGCGGACAACCAAATGGTCTCCACCGCCAGTGCAATTGGAACGGCGTTGGCGGTTGACCACCTGCTGAACCTTGATCTGCGCTTCAGTACGACGATTCGCTTGGTTTACCAAGCAAACACCACCTTCAACAGCGAACCGTGCCGCGTCAGCGATCTGCTCACAACGCTCAACGCCAGTCGAAATAAACTCTTTTTCTTTGACCTTCAACACGTAACCTACCAAGAACGAGTCTTCCCCTTTACCGAGGAGAGCCCGCAGTACGTCGCCCTCATTGTTGATTCAAAGATTCCACCCAGCGCGATGCGGGAGGAGATTCACTATAAGAAGCTGGATATCGAAGAAGCGTTTGAGCAGTTAAGCGAACACTACAGCGGTGCGTTCATCCGCGATTTCCCTGAAAGTGACATCTCCTCGCGGGTTGTCCACCTCGATGAAGAGGCTCGCCACAACGCCCAATATGTGTTGATGGAGTCACAGCTGGCCAAGGATGCCGCAAATATCCTCACCCCGCGTGATGCCCCGCAGCTTGGAAAGATCTTTAGTCGGATTCAAACTGGGTTGCGCGATCTTCTTGAAGTTACGGTTCCGGAGGTCGATTGGTTGATCAAACGGGCGGGTGAACTCGATGGATGTTTGGGTGCCGTCCAGGTGGACAATGGCTTTGCCGGTAACATTATGGTCCTCTTGAGCAAGGAGGCCCTTCCAAGCTATATTAGTCGTCTGGAGGAGTATGAACACATCTTCGGTTTTAAGCCTCGATGGTATATCTATGGGGCGAATGATCCGGCGAAGGTTGTGTTCCCTGACGACTAAACATAGATGAAGATACTCTTAACAAATGACGATGGATACCAAAGCGAGGGCTTAAATACCCTCGCCGATCTTCTTGTATCCGCCGGCCATGAGGTTTGGATTTGTGCACCCTCCGTCGAACGAAGTGCTTCCAGTCACTCGATGACCCTCCGTGGTGATATCACGATCACCGAGTATGCGCCTAATCGTTACCACTGTAGCGGAACCCCCGCCGATTGCATCCTCTATGCATCTCGCGTCGGCCTCTTCGGTGAACAGCCGGACTTGGTCATCAGCGGAATCAACCATGGCTACAACATCTCAACGGATGTGCTTTACTCCGGAACCGTTGCCGCCGCCCGCGAAGCTGCGATCAACGGGATGAAAGCGATCGCCATCA
Source organism: uncultured Sphaerochaeta sp. (assembly GCA_964444595.1). GTDB lineage: Bacteria > Spirochaetota > Spirochaetia > Sphaerochaetales > Sphaerochaetaceae > Sphaerochaeta. The sequence continues at coordinate 8,455 of CAYUHP010000015.1, forward strand.
GTGCGTCCAAGGATGAGAACGGAACCTTTGCCTTTACCCAGAGTGCCCACTTCCTCCTCGACCACCTTCCCGCCTTGTTCGAACTTCTGAGCAATACCACAATCCTTAGTATCAATGTTCCTCCTCAACCAAACGGAAAGATTAAGGCGGCAAACCTTGCCTACCTCGATTATCACGATGCGGTTGCAACGAAGGAGAATCACGTTACTCATGTTGTCGATCCCTCTTCGATTCGCTTTGGTACCTCGGTAGTCCTCGCTCTTAAAGGGGGAGTGACACCAACTCAACGCTGCTCAACGCAAGGCAGTGACTATCAAGCGGTTCAAGATGGGTACATCAGCATAACTGCCCTGAATGTGCTTCCCGAAATTAACACTACGGTTCAAGAGCAACTTGCCTCGTTGGGAGGTGTGTGATGGGTGTGAAGTGGGAGAATAAGTGTTCCCGATGCGGACTCTGTTGTCATGAAAAGGTTGTCAGCGGAAATACGTTGGTAATCGATCTTGATTCATGGTGTGAGTTCTACGATCCAAAGAGCAAGCAATGCACCGTCTACGCCAAGCGCTTCGTTGAGTGTGAGCGCTGTCGAAAGATGACGGTATGGCGAGCGATGTTCGCCTCCTATATTCCTGAAACATGTGCGTACGCCGAGTGGGCGCGAAAGGGGCATATCCGTTTCGCCCGCAAGCGCTACTTACGCCTTATCCATACAAAAACCTGTCCCGCCGAGGATGGGGAGGACTCTCTTTACTCAGCATTTGGTTACTAGATCAATGCCCGCCAGGGCACAAGTTTTTGAGTACGAGGGTTACAATGAGATTTATTTATTTAGATAACAACGCCACAACTCCCATCCATGAAGATGTGATCGCCGCAATGACGGAAGCGCTCGCTCTTTATGGCAATGCTTCGAGCATGCACGCCTTTGGGCGAGATGCGGCGCTCAAGATTGAAGAGGCGCGCCAAGCGGTGGCAGCTGTCATCGATACACCAAGTGAGTCGATCATCTTCACCAGCGGAGCGAGTGAAGCAAACAATACAGTCTTTAACATATTCCGCGAGCAGATCGATCTGGGGTCGAAGCGAAACCGGATCGTCACCACTGAGATCGAGCACCCCTCGATCATCGAGATGGTTACCTACCTCCGTGGTCGCGGGTACAAAGTCGATCAATGCCCTGTTGATTCAACGGGAAGGGTTCGCCTCGAGGCTTTAAAGGAACTCCTCTCTGAGGATGTAGCCTTAGTCTCGGTGATGTTTGGAAACAACGAGATTGGGACGATTCAGCCCCTTAAAGAGATCGTTGAACTGGCCCACGCTGTTGGAGCGTACGTTCACAGTGACGCAACGCAGGCGATCGGGAAAGTTGAGGTCTCGATGAACGATCTTGGCCTTGATTACCTCTCCCTTTCAGCGCATAAGTTCTACGGACCGAAGGGAATCGGGGCTCTGGCAGTCGCCAAGGGAGCGCCGTATACCCCCTATGTCCACGGTGGACACCAAGAGGCGGGCCGAAGAGCAGGGACGTATAACACCCCAGCGATCGTTGGCATGGGTGTTGCCGCAACGATCGCCAAGCGCGACCAAAAAGAGGAAGAGAAGCGCCTTTGGAAGATGCGCGAGCAACTGCGAAAAGGGATCTTAGAACAGATTCCGAATGTTGTGGTCAACGGGAATCAGGAGCACTGCTTACCGGGAACCTTGGATGTGTCCTTCCCCCACGCCGAGGGTGAGAGTATCTTACTCTACCTCGATCTGGAAGGGATCCAAGTATCCACCGGAAGTGCCTGTGCCTCCGGTTCCTTAGAACCTTCGTATGTATTACTTTCCAGTGGAGTCGACATTGAGTTGGCCCACGGTTCGATTCGTTTCAGCTTCGGGCGCTACAACACCGAAGATGATGTTGCCTATGTTTTGGAGAAGCTGCCTCCGATTATTAAGCGGCTCAGGGAGATGTCAACGTTATGAGTAACTTTATGGCTCAATGGGTATATAGTCCGGTTGTAAAAGATCACTTCATGAATCCACGGAATACGTGGGATGAGAAGGAGAACTTTGTTCCCGATGGAACCGGCGATGTCGGAAGTCTCGCCTGCGGAGATCAGATGCGCGTCATGATCCAAGTGGAAAACGATGCGATCAAGGCGATTCGCTGGCTCACCTATGGGTGTGCTTCAGCGATCGCATCGACTTCGATGATGAGTGAATTGGCAGTTGGCCTCTCCTTGGAGGATGCCTACCACATCTCACCTGATGCGATTACCGATGCTCTCGGCGGTCTTCCTGATCACAAGTTCCACTGCTCAGTGTTGGGGGACAAGGGCCTTCGTGCCGCGATCGATGACTATTTGGAAAAGAACAATCTGCCCAACCCCTACCAGCATGCTGTTGCCAAGATCGTTTGTGAGTGTAATAACGTCACCGACGTACAAATCGAGAATTTGGTGAAGACGAAGCAAGCTACCACGCTTGAACAGCTCCAAGAGATCACCAAATACGGGACTACCTGCGGCAAGTGCAAAGCAGACGTAGCCGGGCTCTTTGATGAGTTGAAGCACATCTATAACGTGTGATTCATCAAGGAAAGTAGCGAGAAAGAAGGCGGCCAATTGGCCGCCTTCAGCTAACTATGAACGTTTACTTCTTCCAGCCTAAGAGCTCAAGGTGCTTGCCAATGTGCTTGGCAAGGAGGTCTTGGTAGAGATTCTCCTCCTTGGCAAGGAGGCCGAAGAACTCATCGCGGAAGAGATAGGAACCCTTCTCGTCCTTGTCTTGGAGCAGATACCCGTAGGTGATGTGCAAGAGCTGGCGAGCATTGTTCTCCTTCAGGTAATCACTTAACTGATCATCCGCTACTTCACTGAGTGGTTTGACTTTGCTCAAATCCGTCGTTACGACATAGAACGCCGTAGCCGCCTCAAAGCGGGCGAGGGCGTGTTCGTGCATCCTTCGATACAACGCTGGATCAGCAAGGGCAACGACGTGCATCGCTTCCAACCAGTTTGTTCCAGCGGTCTTTACGTGGAAGGGTCGGTCGATGTGCTTGGCCAGGATCGGGAAGATCGAGAACTTGTCACTGCCGGAGTGAACCGAAAGGCGGTAGTCATGCTCGAGGGCGATCGCTTCGTGGATGACGAGCTCGCGCTCAAACTGAGCAAGGTCACCGATGTAATCAATCCCTTTTTGGAACTCACCGGCAAAGCGCGGGGCGAGGGTTTTTAGGTGAACCCCGCGCCGCTTCAGCTCGAGAGCGATTAAGAGGTGACTCTTTGGATCGGTAGCAAAGGCGGTCTCATCAACTGAAACCTCCAAGAACGCTTCATCATTTTTGAAGGCAGGGATCGTTTCCCAAACCATCTGGATGAAATCCAAGGCTTTACCATAGATGAGTACATCCTTCATCAGCGAGGTGGTATCCAAGGTGAGGGAAGATCCTCCAATATTAAAGCTCTTTTCTTTGTAGAGGCCTTCATAGAGGGATCGAGTCTCTTCATCTACTTGGTTGTAGCGAGCGAGAAGCTCATCTTCATTCAGCGAGTTAACGCTGTTGTCGATCATCTCCGATGAGTCGAGGGTGATCATCGTTGCGCCACAGCGTAAGGAGGCTTCGATCTCCTCAAGTTTCTTGAGGTGGTCGCCATCGGCTCCCCAACCGGAGGTGTAGCCACACTGGAACACCGCATATGCCGCATCATCAATCACCCCGTCAAAGGTTCGACCGGTGAGGTTCAGCTCTCGAATCGATTGCTGAGCGAAGTAGGGGAAGACGCCACTGTCGCCGAGGGCTTTGATGTGCCCGGCGGTGGCTTCACCTAAGCGGTCGCCCAATCCGATCGAAGGACGGCCGTCCTTGTTCGTCGTGGGTTTGGTGTAGGGCAGGTAGGTGTTCAACACCAGGCGGTTAGCGTGGTTGGTTGGACAGACTTTAAACTCACCGTTAACTTCTCCCTCCAATTCGTCGAAGATTGGTCCTGAGCCTTTGGCGATCAAGTACCGTGTCTCACTGTTTCGAACCAAGGCGAGAGTGCATTCACCCAAGCTGGTAACCGACTCCTTGTAGAGGATGACAGGAGAACCTAAAAGACGTTCGAGATCCGCAGTTTGAATCCTTTCGATTCCAAAAACTTCCATAAAAAACTCCTAAATGACTCCGAATTCACTTCCCCCGATGAACTCCCGGAGGAGTGAATCGGAGGGAACCATCGTGTCAGGGATTGGATTTGCGTGCTCTAAGAAGCGAAGAAGCCGTCGGGCGGTTTCATACGCTGCTCCAGCACTTGGTTTAACCATTCGCAAGAGTGGTTGGGCATATGTTACAAGGACTCCGAGTTCGTAATCGAGAGCACTGTTAATCATCATATCAGCGTTCGATTGGTAGGGAAAGATATATCGATCCTCACCTCGGTGGACGGAGGGCCACATATTCAATGTTGTTTCCGCATCCGTTCCGCGAGTTCGATGGTCGCGGACGATGCGCCGAAGGATCCGGTTGTCAGTAGTTGAGATTCGATTGTGATCATCGAGGTTGATTTGGGTCAGTGCCGAGATGTAGATCTTAAACAATCCCTCCCGATCGATCGAGTTGGTCAGAATGGGGTTCATGCCATGGATGCCTTCGATGATCAAAATCGTCCGATTATCCAGCTGGCACGCCTCCTCTTCAAACGTTCGAGTAAGCGTTTTAAAGTCATAGCGGGGAAGGTGTACTGCTTCGCCGTTCATCAAGGCGTGTAGGTCATCTTGGAAGTGGGCGATATCCAATGCTTCTACTGTCTCTAAATCGGGCTTCCCAAACTCATCCTTGGGCACTTGGTCAGGACTGAGGTAGTAGTTGTCCATCGAGATTTGGATTGTTTTCTTTCCTGCAACCTGAAGTTGAATCGCGAGCTTGTGAGCAAACGTTGTCTTGCCGGAGGAGGAGGGTCCGGCGATAAGGATTGCCTTGACCTCACTGCGATCGGCGATCATATCGGCGGTATTGACGATCTTCTTCTCCTGCAGGGCTTCGGCAAGGCGAATGAAGGATTCAATCTTATGAGCGTTGGTCAGTTTGTTTAACTGGCCGAGGGACTGAACGTTTAAGATCGAGCCCCACCTTTTGTACTCGCGGAAGACGGAAAAGAGTTTGGGGTTGTCCACAAAGGGGTCCAAGTTCATGACGTTGTGACTGCGAGGATAGCGCAGTAACATCCCTCGGTTTTGGTAGGGGATGAGCTCCCACACCTCCATCTGGCCGGT
>CAYUHP010000015.1:13792-27643 GCA_964444595.1 uncultured Sphaerochaeta sp.
GAAACTGCCGCACAGAGAAGATAGGAGATTGAGTGTCGATAGACTCGCTTGCCCATGTCACTAAAGAGATGGACTGGCTCCACCGTACAGTCGGCGAGGAGGTTGCGAGTACAGGAGTGAAGCTCTCCGTTCACCAGAGCACCCACATAGGGGTTATCCTTGTAGCGCTGTGCGTGGCAATCACTGACCAAGTTGGCTGATATCAACGCCTCTTCGACCGTTGTTCCGATCGCCAATCTGAGATGTTCTTCTCCAATCGTTACCGTAATTTTTCTCATAGAGCAATGATAGTCATTGAAGCGGCATCTAACAAGGGGGACTCTCGTCTAAAAACTTTCTCCTATGGTATAATCGCACGCAGAGAGGGTTTAGATAGTGAAACTACCAAAGCTTGGGAGAAGGAGAGATCGGTCCTTTGCATACCGTGGACGCAAGGTCCTGCATATCAACCTAAGCGATGAAACCTCGCGTTTGATCCAACTCTCGGAGGAAGAATCAAAACAATATCTAGGTGGCAGGCTTCTTGCTCTCATGCTCTGGGAGCGCTTCACCTCCTTTGATAAACTCGACCCCGCGCTCTTTGAAGCGCACAACCCCCTTGTTTTAGCTCCGGCCCTGGCAGCAGACCTTGCCCCCGAAAGCTGTGGTTCGATTACCCTTGTAACCAAAGATCCGCAAATCCAGCAGCTTGCCGTATCAACGGTTCAAACCTCCTTTTCAACTGCGTTGCTCAACTGCGACTACGCCGCTGTTGTTCTTACCGGTCGGTGCAGGCGCCTTACCGGCATTCGGCTTGATCACGGTCAGGTTGAATTCTTTGATGCCGAAAGTTTTCATAACGTAACGACTGAAGAGACAAAACGGCGAGCAAAAAGCAGTAATGTGTTGTGCGTCGGTCCCGCCGCCGAACATCAGGTCGCCCACGCTTCGATCTGCATCAACAACGAGAACATTCCCTATACCTCCCCGTTGGCGTTGGTCCTTGGGCTTAAAAACGTAAAACTCATCTCCTTAGTCCCGCACGCCTCCGGCCGTGAAGGGTATGATCCAAACCGCCTTGGAGTGTTTAAGAAGCGGCTCCAGCGGAGGTACCGCTTTTCCGAATTAGCTAAACGAGTTGATGAAGAGGGGTCAGTACGCATGCTGGAGCGAGCCAATACCTTTGGTTGGGCCGCGATTGGTTCTTCACGGTTGCGCTATGATCTGCGCCTGGTTCACCTCTATGAGCGGTATGATGAAGGCTCCGATACGTATACGTTAATCGAAGCGCTTGCCTTAGGAGCAAGTCTTGAGATCTTTGAACCCTCCCGAGTTGCTCAACTGGCCCGTCGCTGTAAAGAAAACGGCCTTGATCCTGTGGCAATTGGGAACCTTCTAAGCTGGGCCCGCGTTGCTCGAAAAGAGGGAACGCTCTCGTTTTTGCCGGAGTTACAGAGTAGGCTGATCGCCAACTACCTCAAAGTCCTTGATGCGATCGCCTATGGAAAGGGCAGTGGGTATCAACTGGGAAGGTCGTTTGATCACTTGGTTGCTGAATATGGAGGAAAAGAGGGGTGTTACTGTGTAGGGAACAAAGCCCTCGGTCCTTTCGATTATCGAGCGCTACCCACTCAAGCCCTTTTAGCCAGCCTGGGCGATCATCGAGTCGTCTTGGGCGAACTTGCCCGCGGAGGTCATTACCGCCGGGGCAAAGAGCGCCGAAGTGCTTCGTGGGCACTGTACCTTCAACAGCTGTGGGGTGCTCAAGAATCAGTGGGCCTTTCACCATACCTTGATCTGCCAATCTTCAGTCGAACATTTCCCTATCTGAAGTGTAGGTACTCCCGCTTTGCAATCATCGCGCTCATCGCCTCCGTAAGTGAAGGACGCACGTTCACCGCTCAGAGCATGGCAACAATTGGAAAGAAAGCAGTTGTACTAGAGCGAGAGATTAACGCCCGCCTGGGCTGGAAGGAGCCGGCCTTTGCCGAGCAACAACTGCTTGATGGGCGAAGTAACTTTCCCAAAAGCCAAGTCGTTCCCCTTGCCCGCCTCCGTTCGGCGTATCACGAACTCGTAAAACGGTGGTAAAGAAGTAACGAATGATCGTTTAGGTGGTAGATCCCAACGCCCTCACTATCTAAGAGGGCGTATGTTGGTCCGGAATCTGAACGCGGAGTGCTTGGAGAGCCGGGGTTGACCCAAAGCGTCCCCTTCTCATCTTCATGGAGGTGAGGGATGTGGGTATGAGCGGTGACGACAACGCCTCCTACCGCAAAAGGAACTTCTATGTGGCCGTGGGTGAGAGTAATCGTTCGGCCCTGATATGCTAAAGTTTGGACGAGGGGTGGAAGATTCATTCGCGCCTGGGCAAAGTGGTAGGTATTATCACTGTTGCCTCGAACAAGGGTGAGGGTTGGTAAGCGCCCCAGGTAGTGCATAAAAAGCGGGTCCGTTGAAGGGCAAAGATCGCCGGCGATGAGAACTTGTTCCACCCTCTGGCTGCGAACTCTATCTGCAATCGCTTTTAACGCAGTAGTTGATCCATGTATATCTGCTGTAATCAAGAGCATCTTGACGCTCCAATGAAGTATTTGCATCTTTTGGGTGTATATCCCAACCAAATGATGTGTTAGTATGATACGAGAATTATATAAGTCTACTCAACAGGGAGAAGTCTACCATGGCCCAACTTAAAACGATGGTTTCCAGTGATCAAACCCCGATTGCTTACCACCAATGGTTGCCCAAAGAGGGCACTGTTAAAGCGTTGCTCCTGATCCTCCATGGAATGGCTGAGCATTCGAAGCGGTATGATGAGTTTGCAAAATCTCTCACGAAACAAGGGTTTGCCGTATGGGCTCCAGATCATCGTGGTCATGGGAAAACCGCCGAAGGTAAGACCTTAGGTTTCTTTGCCGAAGAGGGTGGGTGGCAACGGGTTGCTGATGATGCGTTTGAGCTCACCGAGCTGATCAACAAGGAGTATCCCGCTCAACCGCTGTTCCTCTTGGGCCATTCGATGGGCTCTTTCCTTGCCCGAACCTTGTTGGTTCAGCACTCCGATGTATTTGACGGGGTGATCATTGTAGGTACCGGCACCAGCAAAGGCTTATTGGGCAAGGTCGGGAAGCTGATCGCCAAGCGGAATGTCAAAAAATATGGACCTAAGCACCCCGATGCGTTGTTGGATAAGATGAGTTTTGGCTCCTTTAATAAAAGAATAAAAGATCCCGTTTCCACCTTTGATTGGCTCAGTCGTGACCCCAAGCAGGTTAAGCTCTATGAAGAAGACCCTCTTTGTGGCTATGTGTGCACTAGCTCCTTCTTCAATGATCTTCTTACCGGCGTTGAGCTCGCCAATGACCGCACCTTAGCAAAGAATCTTCCCCGGGACGTTCCCTTGTACATCATCAGCGGAAGCGATGATCCGGTGGGCGATTACTCCAAGGGCGTTCGCACAGTCTATGAGTTTTACAAGGAAGCCGGGGTTGAAGATGTGAGCCTTACCCTTGTCGAAGGGGGTCGTCATGAGATCCTGAATGAGACCGACCGAACTAAAACCTATAAGCTTATTGCCGAGTGGATGAAGAAGAGGCTTTAGGATGATGGAGAAGTTCAAATCGACGCTTGCACATTTCGGCGGATTTTTAGGCGTCGCTTTTCGCCAGTCGATGAAAGACAATGTGTTAAACTCCGCTTCGGGGATGGTGTATTCAACCCTGTTGGCGATTGTACCTGCACTGACCTTCCTCTTTTCATTCTTCACCGGCTTGGGAGTTCTCGAGCCGCTCTTGAATTTTCTCTCTGATTCCCTGACTGAACTCACCGGAGGGCAAACCAGCGAGCAGGTGATGACATTGCTTACCACCTATACCCGCAATGCAACCACCTTGGGGGTTGTCGGATTGATCTCCTTCTTAGTGACGATGCTCTTGTTGATCAATAAGGTTTGGTCGATCATCAATCAAATCTACCGCTCGGTGCAATCGACCAACCCGGTGAAGCGCTTCATGGGGTATATGACCTTCGTGATCGTTTCCACCCTCCTGCTTGCCGCATACATCAGCATCCAGTCGGTGTTCACCGATTGGTACCTGGGGCTCATCGGCTACTCAGTGGGGCCGTGGTCGACGGTGATCAGTAAGGTGATCCCCGTTCTCATGCTCTTCGTAATCTTCTTCTTGCTGATCTTCTTTGTTCCAAACACCAAAGTCCAATTCAGCGCTGCGTTGACGGGTAGTGTTTTCGGTGTTGTCATCATCACAGTCTTCACCAGCCTTACTGGTTTGTTAACCAGCCGAGCGGCAACGTTCAGTGTGATCTATGGATCATTTGCTGCGCTCTTTATGTTCCTCTTTGTGTGTTACGTGTTCTGGGCAGCGATCTTCTTCAGTGTCGAACTTGCTTACGTGTATCAGTATCGACCTACGGCAGTCGTCAGTGAGGGCCTTCCGCAGAGTCCGGCAACCCAAATGACGGACGGCACAAATATCATGATGCTCATTGGATCGAACTTCCGTGATGGCAAAGGGGCTACGACAACGAAGGAGTTGCTCGACCGCTTAGTCATCCCCTTTGATCGCCTCCAAGGCTTCTTGACGGCACTCATTGACCAAGGGTATATCATCGCTACAAACAACAGCCGAACCCACTTTATTCCCAATAAACCACTTGATCAAATTCGACTTCAAGATCTGGTCGAACACCTGTATGGGATAGGAACAATCGATGAGTTGAGTCGCGATACCGCCGGTGAGGCAGTTGCAAAACAACTCGCCGAGAAAGGGGTTTCCTCGCTCGGCACATTAACGATAGAAAATTTGCTTCAGCGGATTTAGCCGAGGGCGACATCCAGAATCATCATCACCGTGAAACCGATCATCGCTCCGATCGTGGCCCAGTGGGTTGCTGAGTGATCATCACCATTGGTGCTCTGAGACTCGGGAATCAACTCTTCAATGACCACGTAGATCATCGCACCGGCGGCAAACGCAAGAGCGTAGGGGAGAATTGGCGTCATCGCGGTAACTGCCCACGCTCCAAGCACTCCAGCGATGGGTTCGACTACTCCAGATGCCTGACCGTAGAAGAAGCTCTTTCTTCGTGAAAGGCCCTCTCTTCGTAGCGGTACGGAAACTGCCGCCCCCTCGGGAAGGTTCTGTAGCCCAATCCCAATTGCAACGACCAAGGCACTTGCCATCGATTGGCTATCGCCCATCGCCGCTGCTCCAATTGCAACTCCGACGGCAAGGCCTTCGGGGATGTTGTGCAACGTGATTGCTAGTACAAGGAGGATTGAGCGGCGGAGGTTAGTTGGTATTCCTTCACTCTCATCGGGCTTTGAGTCCAAGTGTGCGTGGGGGATCAAGTGGTCACTGAGCCATAAAAACGCTCCTCCGGCGAGAAACCCGATCGCGGCAACGCCCCATGGCGGGATCGTCCCTCCGGCGGAGAGTTCAATTGCCGGTTCGAGCAGTGACCAGAACGAAGCGGCGATCATCACGCCACTGGCAAAGCCCAACATGCCGTTCATCACGTGCCGATTGATCGTTTTAAAAAAGAAGACGAACCCCGCTCCGATTGCGGTCATTCCCCACGTACCTAAGGTAGCCAGTAATGCTAATAAGATTGGATGTTGCAGCATAGGAATATGCTACGGGTAGTCGCTTCCTCGGTCAAGGGGGAATATCTCTTGCCTAAAAGGAGCTCTTCCTATTATGGTGGAGCAATGATCTTCCTTGACTATGAAACTCTTGATCCGATCGATCCCTTAGTTTGGCATGCGTATCCGGAACATGAAGAAAGTATAGAAACCTATGATGTCGAAGAGCTCACGATCGAATTGCTCGATCATCCGCCGCTTCGCTCTTCGATCGATCTTGTCCAAGTAGCGTATTCGGCGCTCGTCATCTCCAAGAATGAGGTCGTCTCACTCTTTCAAATCGAACAGGAAGACCTACGCGCCCTCAGTGAGCAGCTGGGCTGCAGTCTGCGCGAACTCCAAGATGAATATGGAACAAAAGGCGTGTTTGGAAAACCACAGGTGTTTATCTACACAAAAGACCGCCGTAAAGACGAAGGGCTCTATGAAGAGGAACTCACGTTCTTTGCAGCGCGTGAGTTCCTTCTTGAATTGATCTGTGATACGTTCGATCTTATGAGTAATCCCATCCTCAGAGGGTAAACACAAACGTCCCACCAACGTGGACGCTTCCACTGACGTTCTTCTTGTAGGGGCCAAGTACTGCCGAGGTAGCGGGAAGGTGAAGGATCACCTTCTCTCCGCTTACGATGAGGGTAGGGTACTCGCTCGATCGTTCGGTACTTACTCGTGCCCGAATGAGCACATTATCTGTTTCAACTCCGACCCAATCTCCAACAATATATCCGTGGCTCAAGAACTTGGCACTCGATACCTCTAAGACTACCTCACTGCTCTCTAGGAGTGCTCCAACGCGGGTTGTCCGCGTTGATGCACAGGAGACCAACAAGGTAGAGATGAGGATGAGGACAAGGATCTTACGCATGCTTGATAAATGTGCCATCCATTAACTCCTGACGGGCGAGGCGCAGTTCATCACTCGTATTCATTACAATTGGTCCGGCCCAAGCAATCGGCTCGTTGAGGGGCTTACCGGCGTAGTAGAAGAGCCGAAGGCCTTCTTCGCCTGCGGTAATCGATAGCGTATCGCCTTCGGTGAAGAGGACCGCCTGATGACTCGCTACGGCATCTCCGTCAATGATTGCCGAACCAGAGACGAGGTAGGTAAAGATCTTTAATACAGAGTCAGTTTCGATCGTCCACTGGACTCCCGGCTTTAGGTCAACATCGAGGTAGGTGGCTTTGACGTAGTCACCTTGCGTTGGGGCAACGTGCTCTTTGTAGGAGCCGCTGACGATGCGAACCGTACAGCCTTCCTCTTCGATGACTGGTATCTGACTGGGTCGGATATCCCGATACGCAGGATCGGTCATCTTGTCCTTCTTGGGAAGGTTAATCCAAAGTTGTGTTCCGAGCATCTGGTCGCTAGCCAGAGGCATCTCTTGGTGGATGATTCCGCTTCCAGCTGTCATCCACTGACAGCTACCATCATCGATGAGGCCGGTGTTGCCCAGCGAATCGCCGTGCTCGATCAGGCCGTTGATGAGGTAGGTAACCGTTTCGATTCCTCGGTGGGGGTGCCAAGGAAAGCCTTTGATGTAGTCCTCGGGGTCCTTTGAATCAAAGGCATCAAGCATCAAGAAGGGATCGAAGTCTTCCACATCGTCATAGCCGATGACGCGAACCAATTTGACTCCCGCCCCGTCATAGCTCACCTTACCGCCGGTAATTCGTCTGATTGTTCGTTTTTTCATGCTTAATCCTACCATGACCCTCGGCTTTTCGCTACTGAAGAAAATCGGATCTCTGTTTCCCCGAAGCCAAATCCTTTCCAAGGGCAAGATACTCGGCGGTATTGGTTTTAATCGCAAGCAGATCTTCATCGCTGAGACTTCGCACCGCTTTGGCGGGCGAGCCCATGATTAAAGAGCGGGGTGGGAAGGTTTTGTTGGGAGAGACTAAAGAGCCAGCAGCAACCAAGCTGTCTGAGCCAATGTGGGCACCATCCAAGACGATACTGCCCATCCCGATCAAACACCCATCCTCTATCGTACACGCATGAAGAATTGCTCCATGGCCGATTGTGACATTATCTCCGATGACCAAATCTTGAGTTTTGGTTAAATGAAGCACCGCATTATCCTGTACGTTCGAGCCCGACCCAATGCGAATCGGTCCGTCATCGCCACGAATAACCGCTCCATACCACACCGATGTTCCCTCACCGAGAACAACATCCCCGATTACATCTGCCGATGGGGCGATAAAGCAATCGCTACCGATAATCGGCTTCTTATCATTGAATGAATATATCATACCCACATTATCGGAACCGGAGGAAGAAGAGACAAGAGCAACGCTGACAGTGTTTTACCCAACAACCAGACGAATAGATAGATATGTCTAAAATAATCTGTAAAAAGGTGACAGAATTGACTAAAAAGCGTGCAAAAAGGTGATAGAATCGGATGAAATACGTGCAAAAATGTGGAATATATGCATGAAAATCTTGCGAAAACGTGGAAGTATTGATATTATTACTTATGTATTAAGAAATAAGGATTTATTATGTTAAAACGGAAAATAGAGGTAGAGATAAAAAACTGGTTTGATAAAAAAACTAAGCACAACGCATTACTCATAATGGGTGCTCGGCAGGTCGGTAAAACATTTTCAATCAGGAGATTTAGTGAACAGCATTACGAATCCGTTATTGAGATCAACTTTGAAAGAACTCCTTCGCTCCGATCCTTATTTGATGGTGATCTTGATGGGAAGAGCTTATACGAACGATTAAGTGCAGCAGGCTTAGGAACGTTAGTTCCAGGTCGCACGGTATTATTTCTCGATGAGATTCAAGCATGTCCAAGAGCAAGAACAGCGCTCAAGTTCCTTGTCGAGGATGGGAGGTTGGATGTCATCGCATCTGGTTCTCTTCTGGGGATCCACTTCAAAGAAGAAGTACCTTCTTATCCAGTCGGGTATGAACATCGCCTTGAGATGCATTCTCTGGACTTTGAAGAATTCCTCTGGGCAATGGGGATTAGCGAATCGACAATTGCGCAGGTGCGTACTCATTTTGAAGAGTGCACTGCAGTCGATTCTTTTATTCACTCGCGACTTTTGGATCTCTTTAAGCGCTACATGATCGTAGGCGGAATGCCTAAAGCTGTTGATATCTACCTACAGGATCAGAACATTCAAGATGTCATTACCGAGCAACGGAATATTGTCGGCGGCTACAAGGATGACATCATCAAATATGCGGGAGATTTACAATTGGCAGTTGCTCAAGTCTTTGACTCAATCCCCGATCACCTTATGGAGCGGAACAAGCGATTCATCATGGCTCACGTAGAAAAAGATTCGCGCTTCAGGGACTTCAAGGATGCCCTAATATGGCTTCGCAACGCAAACGTCGCCGAGTTCTGCTTTAATCTCACAGCCCCAGTGATTCCCATGAGGTTGAACGCGAAAAATAATATCTTCAAATTCTTCATGAGGGATACCGGCCTCCTTTCCCAGATGAGTCTCGGGAATGTCCAGCAAGCAATTCTTGCTGATGACATGGAAGTCAATTTAGGCTCAATTGTAGAAAACGCGATCGCTGATTTACTCATCAAGCGAGGGCATGATTTATTCTATTATGACATAAAAGGACGCCTGGAAATCGATTTTTTAATTACGAGAGATTTCAAAGCTCTACCAATAGAGGTGAAGGGCGGAAAAGATTATAAGAATCATGCTTCGCTCATTAAACTTTTGGAGAATCCAGCATTTTCCATCGATGAAGGGATCGTCTTATGTCGAGGGAATGTAGAACGTTTAGATAAGGTTACCTATTTGCCCTTGTATATGGTTATGTTCCTTTAACCCCTCTCAACAGTGCAATTATCCTCAACCTTGTATTTGTTCCAATACCCCATATACGTTCGTTCTTCATTGCCATCAAGGTTGAGTTGAAACATATTAAAGGTTACGGGAATGTTTTTGGGCTGCCATTGTTCAAGGTAGCTGTATCTATAGGCCATTCCTAACTTCTTCATAACCTCTCCGCTTGCCAAGTTGTTTTTGTCGTGAGTGGCTGTGATGTATGGATAGCCCGCACTCTGGATTCGTTTAACTACTGCCTGAGCTGCTTCGGTCACGATACCTTGATTCCAGAACTCTCTCTTTAATCCATAACCCAAATCATTACTCTCATCATTAGAAAGCCAAACATAACCGATAGGGGTATTGTTTTCTTTTAAGCAAATTGCATAACGGTACCCTGAGGGTTGATCATAGTAGGCTAAAAAGCGTTCTTCCAAGAACCGTTTCGCCTCGTTTAGATCCTTTACGGGAAACCATGGTAAGAACGTGTTCGTTTCTTCATCACGCAAGAGTTCAAACAAAGCGGCTGCATCGCTTTCTGTAAACTTTCTGAGTATTAGTCTTTCGGTTTTGATTGTTGGTGTATTTTCATGGATTATCATGCGTTTCATTAACCCTTTTTACGATGAATATCAGCACTCGCTCTACTATGTATGATACCTGAACTACCGACAGAAATCCATTAAAGTAACGGTCTTTCGATTCTCTTGATCCCCCCGTTAATTCTCCCACCCTTGCCCAATGACAGTGGGCAGAGTATCTTAATTCGAGGGGGTGTTATGTCAAAACGAATCATTCTTATCTTGGTGGTGCTCCTACCAAGTTTGCTCTTTGCGGGTGGAAGCGCTGAAGCTGTTTCCGATAAGCCCGTTGTTGTCGTGAGCATCCTGCCACACGCATTCTTTGTGGAGCAACTCGCTGGATCTGAAGTCCAAGTCCTTACCTTAGTAGGCGAGGGGCAGAACCCGCACTCCTATGAACCATCCCCCTCCCAAATGGCCCAACTTTCCAAAGCAAAGGTTTGGGTTCTCAGCGGGACTGAGTTTGAATTGGCTTTGCGGCCAAAGATTCAAAAGCAATATCCAAAGCTTTTAGTCATCGACGGAACCGAAGGGATGACCTTCCGCCAGCTGGAAGAGGACGACCATGATCATCACGATGATCCTTTAAACATCGACCGCCATACCTGGCTTGGTCAAAACCAAGTCAAAGTACTCTTAGGGCATACTCTCTCGGCATTGGTTGACCTGTTGCCGGAAAACAAGACGATCTTTGAACAGCGTCATGCTCAATTGGTCCAAAGCATCGATAGCTTGTTTGGTGAGTTACAGAAAGAACTCCAACCTCTTTATGGCCAGTCGGTGTTTGTTTACCACCCCTCCTTTGGCTATCTGTTGGATGACTTTGGTTTAACGCAAGTAGCTGTAGAAACCGGAGGCAAGGAACCCACTGCCAAAGATTTGGCCAGGCTCATCGAATTGGCAAAAGTCGAACGACCCAAAGCAATCTTTGTTCAGAAACAATTTCCTGCATCCAGCGCCCAGGCGGTTGCCAAAGCGGTTGGAAGTGCAGTCGTTGCCTTAGATCCCTTGGCCTATGAATGGTTCGATAATATTCGAATGATCAGCAGCGCCTTGTTGGAATCAGGAGGGAAACAGTAATGATCACCGAAGTACCCGTAGCTCTCCAGTTTAAGGATGTCGCCTTTGCCTATCCCTCCCTGCAGATCTTAGAAGACGTCACCTTCCACTTCCACCAAGGCGAGTTTATCGCCCTCGTTGGTCCCAACGGAAGTGGAAAGACCACCTTGCTTAAACTCATTTTAGGTCTCGAAGAGGCCCAAGAGGGAACGATTGAACTCATGGGTGGTAGCGTGAAGGCGATGCGCCCGACGATCGGGTACGTGCCACAGCACGCAACTTACGACCCCTCCTTTCCGATCAGCGTCATCGAAGTGGTGATGATGGGTCTTGTCGATTCCAAGAGTCGACTCAAGAAGCAAGAACTTAGGGCCAAAGCGATTGAAGCGTTGAAGCAAGTAGAGTTGGAGGAGCTCGTCGACCGCCCCTACAGCCAACTCTCCGGTGGCCAGCGCCGGCGGGTACTTGTGGCCCGAGCTCTGGTCTCCAATCCAAAGATGTTGATCCTCGATGAGCCGACTGCCAACATGGACAAGGAGAGTGAAGGGCGCTTGTACTCCACGCTGGCGCGCCTTAAGGGAGAAACAACAATCCTCATCGTCACTCACGACCGGCTCTTTGTCTCCGACCTTACCGACCGAGTGTTCTGTATTGATGTTACCGCCGAAGGCCGAAAGGGGCGGACGGTTGTCCAGCATGCCCTGGAGACCATTGAAGGGGACTCCCAAAAGCGGGTTCGCCACGACGTTGAAATTTCTGCCGATTTTTGTGCGTACCCAAGGGAGATGACTGTATGAATGGTTTTTTCGAGATCCTCTTTTCGCCGGATGTTCCCTTTATTCGGAATGCCCTCTTTGCCGGCGTGCTCAGCTCCATCCTCTTTGGAATCCTTGGCAGCGTGGTAACGGTAAAACGAATCGCCGGTCTTGCCGGAGCGATCAGTCACGCCGTGCTCGGGGGAATCGGGCTTGCTCTTTATCTTTCAGCAACCAAGATCGTTCCCAACCTCTCACCGATGGTCGGTGCGATCGTGTTTGCTCTACTCTCCGCGCTGCTCATCGGAGCGGTGTCACTGAAGAGCAAGCAACGAGAAGATACGGTAATTCAAGCGATCTGGGCGATCGGGATGAGTATCGGAGTGCTCTTCATGGCAAAGACTCCCGGATACACCGACCCCTCCAGTTACCTCTTTGGAAACATCCTTCTCATCTCCGGTCGCGATTTAGTACTGCTGGCAATCTTGGATGTCATCGTCCTCTTTCTTGCTTGGCGTTTCTATCCGCAAATCGAGGCAACAAGCTTTGATGAGGAGTTTGCTGCCGTACGGGGTATCCCCACCCAGACAGTCTTTTTAATCATCCTTTCCGTTACCGCGGTTGCGGTTGTTCTGCTTCAAACGTTCGTTGGTATCGTGATGGTCATCGCGATGCTGACTCTACCGGCGGGAACCGCCGGCTACAAAGCTCGGAATCTCGCTGCGATGATGGTCTTCTCTACGCTCTACTCCCTTCTCTTCTCAGCCGGAGGCCTTGTTGTGGGTTGGGCGTTGGATCTTCCAGTTGGAGCGGTGGTTGTCGTATTGGCCGGCCTTGTCTTCTTGAGCTTTGCTACAGCGGCACTTATTAAGAAGAAGCGTTCGAGTCGTGCTCCTTCATAAGACTGAAGAGTTGAAGGCGATTGTTCACGTTGAGTTTAGCGTAAATGTTCTTGATATGAGTCTTCACTGTATTCACTGAGATGAAGAGTTGCTTGGCGATCTCTTGGTTGGAGGATCCATCGGCTAGCAGCCGAAGGATCTCCTCTTCGCGTTCGGTAATCCCGTAGCGTTCGATCAGGTTTACCTCAGGCAGTGCTGCTTGCTCATAGGTGAGGAAGTAGCGGCGGCTGATGAAGTAGTAGAGGTGAACCGAAAGGATTGCGAAGCTGAGATACACCATCTTAAAGCTGAGGTGGAGGAAGAACAAAAGATCCAACGGAAAGAGGATGAGCAGTGGCAAGAACGTGAGGGCAACTCCTTTGAGGAGCCACTCCTCCTCCCATGTGGAGGCCTGACGAACAAAAAAGAGCGCAACGATCGCATGGATGATACAGAAGGTGGAAGCACTGAAGAAGTGGTATTGCATCGTATCATTTAAGGCCTTGATCCAATCGCCTTTACTCGTGCCCAGAATTGTCCAGATCGAGATCAAGAAGAAGAGAAGAATGAGAAGACGGAGAATCCAATCACCTAACTTTTTTTGTTTCTCGCTTGCCGGAAGCTGACGGATAAAGAACCGGCTGAACATAAAGAGCATTCCGGTTGTGAGGATGATCGAAATGATTGTGGCTCCGAGGGCGTAGATCGTGTAGGAAAAACTTGCTAGGCGCTCGGGCGAAAGGGTGCGCTCAAGGTAGGTTGCTAGGATGCTTAAGAGCATCTGCAGGCTCAAGGGGACGAGAACCGTTAAAAAGTCAGTAGTCAGGGTATCAGCGATCCGGACCCTGAGAAGGATAACGAGGCATGTGACGGAAAAGATAAGAGCTGCGGTCAAAAAGAGTAGGATGTCCGAAAGAATGAGCATACGCCCTCCGTTCGGTCATCCTATCATGGAAAAAGCGTCAGAACCAAGCTTTCATGCCAAGTGTGACGGAACTGTTCTTCTCCCAGCTCTTAAAGAGGCTCTCTTTATCACCAAAGCCATCATAGTACGCCCCGCGAGCATACACACTGTAGGAATCATTGATCTCATAGTTCAACGAGCCCAGAGCAACAAG